>CAXTRP010000276.1:0-4844 GCA_964246615.1 uncultured Caulobacteraceae bacterium
CCCCGCCCCGCCACCCGGCGATGGGCCACCCGGCCACGGGGGCTTCGCGGTGACGCCTGGGCCAGCCGACGCCTTCCACGCCGATCCCTTCCTGTTCGCCCAAGGCGGCGACACCTTCCTGTTCGTGGAGGCCTATCCGTGGAGCACCCGCAAGGGCGTCATCGCGGGCGCGAGGCTTGGCGCCGACGGGCGGCCGAGCCGCTTCGAAACGGTGTTGGAGGTTTCTCACCATCTCTCCTATCCGCAGGTGTTCGCCTGGAACGGGGAGGTCTTCATGATGCCGGAGACCGCAGCCGCCCGCCGCGTGGAGCTGTTTCGTGCAACGCGGTTCCCTTTCGGCTGGGAGCGCGTCGCCGTGATGCTGGAGGGCCTGCGCATCGCCGACGCCACCTTGCTGCAGCAGGGCGAGACCTGGTGGCTGTTCGCCTCGGTTGCGCAGTTCGGGGGCGCCAACCGGGACGAGCTGTTCGCCTGGCATGGGCCGTCGCCCCTCGGCCCCTGGACGGCGCACCCGCTGAACCCGCTGGTTTCGGATGTGCGCAACGCGCGGCCGGCCGGGCGCTTCGTACGCCGCGGCGGCCGTCTCTACCGTCCCGCGCAGGACTGCGAGGCGGGCTATGGCGCGGGGCTCGCCTGGTGCGAGGTGCTGGAGCTGACGCCGGACCGCTACCGCGAGGCGGTGGTCGCCCGCTGGCGCGGCGGCGACTTCGGCCCGTTCAAAGGCGTGCACACCTTCAGCGAAGCCGCAGGATGGGAGGCCGTCGACCTGAAGTCGCGACGGTGAGCGGGATGATCCTGCTTATGAGTCGTCAACAATATCCGTCTTGCCCGGACCCGGTCCGGGCATCCAGGGCGCCTCCTTCGACCGGTAAGCGGCGCGCTCTGGATCCCAGGGACAAGCCCTGGGGAGACGAGAGGGGCGCGGTTTGCGCCTAAACTCATCCCACTCTAAACCCCGTAATAGCTGCGGTACCACTCCACAAAGCGGGGCACGCCGTCTTCCATCATCACCTTCGGCTGGTAGCCGCAGACGGCCTTGAGTTTGCTGATATCGGCGAAGGTGGCCGGCACGTCGCCGAGCTGCATCGGCAGGAAGTCCTTGCGCGCCTCGCGCCCAAGCGCGGTCTCGATAGCCTCGATCATGGCCATCAGCGGCACGGGCCGGTTGTCGCCGACGTTGAAGATGCGCGCCTCGCCAGGCTGTGCCGGATGGTCGAGCACGCCGATGACGCCGTCGATGATGTCGTCGATGAAGGTGAAGTCGCGCATCATCGCGCCGCCGTTGAACACCTGGATCGGCCTGTCTTCCAGGATCGCCCGGGTGAACAGGAAGGCCGCCATGTCCGGTCGCCCCCAGGGCCCGTAGACGGTGAAGAAGCGCAGGCCCGACTGCGCCAGCCCGAACAGGTTCGAGTAGCTGGTGCTCATCAGCTCGCACGAGCGCTTGGTGGCGGCGTAGAGCGAGACGGGCGCATCCACGTTGTCGTCTTCGCGAAAGCCTCGATCTATGGGCCGCTCCCCGTAAACGGAGCTGGAGGAGGCGTAGACCAGATGCTTCACGCCCGGGGTGTGTCGGCAGGCCTCCATGACCGACAGGTGGCCGCGCACGTTGGCGCGCTCGTAGGCGAAGGGGTTCTCCAGGCTGTGGCGCACGCCCGCCTGGGCGGCGAGGTGCACGATCCTGTCCGCGCCGCTCGCCTGCACCAGCTCCAGGAAGGCCTGCGGCTCGGCCACATCCGTGCGCAGCAGCCGGAACTTTGGCTGGCGGGCGAGGCGCTCGGCCCGCGCCTCCTTCAGGCCCACGTCGTAGTAGGTGTTGAAGATGTCGACGCCCAGAACGTCTTCGCCCCGCGCCAGCAGACGCTCGCACAGCGTCGAGCCGATGAAGCCCGCGGCCCCCGTGACGATGATCATGCCGCCGGTTCCGTCCCAGACCCCAAACTCCATTGCCTCTTAGCAACAAATCAGGCGGAACTCAGGCGCGGACGACCTTCTCCACCCCTGTCGTGATGCCGCGGGTGGCGTTGCGCGTGTCGATCACAAGTCGGGACCATTCCACAAGCGCGCCATAGTCCACGGCCGCGTGATCGGTGGCGATCAGGGCGGCGTCGTAGGCGCTGATCGTGGCCTGGTCGAAGGCCGCGCCGCGCCGGCCGTCCAGCCGGGCGTGTTCGCGCTGGGTGCGGATTTCCGCCACGTGCGGGTCGTGGAAATCGACCGCCGCGCCCATGGCCTCCATCAGCTCGATGAGCTTCAGCGCGGGACTCTCGCGGATGTCGTCCACGTTCTTCTTGTAGGCGACGCCCAGCACCAGGATGCGCGCGCCTTTCATGGCTCGGCCAAAGCGGGTGTTCAGCGCATCCGACAGCGCCTGGACCACGAGCTTGGGCATGGCCCGGTTCACCTCGCCCGCCAGTTCGATGAAGCGCGCGTCCATGTCGAAGGCCCGCGCCCGCCAGGACAGGTAGAAGGGGTCGATGGGGATGCAGTGGCCGCCCAGCCCCGGCCCCGGATAGAAGGGCATGAAGCCGAACGGCTTGGTCTTGGCCGCGTCGATCACGTCCCACACGTCGATGTCCATGGCCGAGAAGATCAGCTTCAGCTCGTTGACGAGCGCTATGTTCACGGCCCGAAAGATGTTCTCGGTGATCTTGACCGCCTCCGCCGTGCGGGCGTCCTTCACCAGGATGGCCTGGTCGAAGGCGCGGGCGTAGAGAGCGGTCGCCACCTCGCCCGACAGGGTGTCCACGCCGCCCACCACCTTGGGTATGGCGCGGGTCTCCATGGCGCCGCCGGGGTCTTCCCGCTCGGGCGAGAAGGCTAGCAGCACGTCGGTTCCGATCCGCAGGCCCGTGGCCGCCAGCACAGGGGCCACCACTTCGTCGGTGGTGCCGGGATAGGTGGTGGACTCCAGCACGACGAGCTGGCCCGGACGCAGGCGCTTGGCGATGGCCTCGGCGGTGGCCTCCACGTATTGCAGGTCCGGCTCGCGGGTGGGGCCGAGCGGGGTCGGCACGCAGATCAGCACCGCGTCCGCCTCGGCCAGCCGGTCGAAGTCGGTGGTCGCCGCAAAGCGCCCCGACCCCGTCATCTCCGCCACCAGGGCCGGTGCGAAGTGCTGGATGTAGCTCTCGCCCGCGCTAAGCTTGTCCACCTTGACCGGGTCGATGTCGAAGCCGACCACGTCCAGGCCTGCGCGCCAGAACACATGGACCAGCGGCAGCCCGACATAGCCCAGCCCGATCACGCCTACGGTGAGCTGGCCTGCGAACTTTTCTGCGAAAGGATAGGGCATTGCGCTCCCGTCTCGACCCGCGCCACCAGAGCAACATCGCGACGCCGCTTGCAATTGCGGCGAAAGGCGCGCCGAACGCTGCAAAGCTTGCGCAGGCGCGGTGAACGCTTTGCTCTATGCTGAAGGCGCGGTTCGGGACCGCGGGGATGGAGGCGGGGATGGCCACCTGGCGCAGGCGGGATTTGGAGCGGCGCAGCGGCGAGCGCGGCCGGCGGGTGGCGCAGGTGATGCGGGTGGAACTCGTATTGGCCATGATCGCCTTGCTCGTCGCCGCCATCTCGCTGTGGCAGGCGCTGGCCGCCCAGTCCCGAGCCGACCTGCTCGCCCACGATCTCAGCGCCGCCAACGCCCGGCTGCGCAGCCTTGAGATGCTGGGGCTGCCTTCCTTGCCGGCGCGGTCCGCAGACGGTGCTGCGGCACGTTTGCCGCCGCTGTCCACAGCGCCGCTCCGTTCGGGTGCGAGCCCATCGCCCTGAACCCGCGCCCTGAGCGGCGTTCCAGGCCGGCGATCCTGAGTTTGCGGCGGTGAGTTCGACCGACGGGGCCATGCGCCTGCTCCTCGTCGTGCCCAGCTTCTACCCGGACATGTACGGGGGGGCGGAGCGGCAGGCGAGCATCCTGGCCGACGCGTTGGCGCGCCAGGGGGTTCGCGTCACCGTACTCGCGCCCACCCTGCGCCCGGACACGCCGTTGCACGCCGCCGCAGGCTTTGGGGCCGTGCATCGCATCCGGCTGAAGGCCCTGCCGGCCCGGGGCGGCCGCTATCTGGGCTCGACCCTGTCCTGGACTTGGCGAGCGGCAGGTTTCATCCGGCGTCGACGGGCCGAGTTCGACCTCGTTTACGTCTTCCACGGTCGGTTGCACGTGGCCGGTCCTCTGCTGGGCGCGCGGGCCGCAGGCCTGCCGATCTTCGTCAAGCTCGGGGCCGGCGGCGAAAGCTTCGACTTCCGCGCCTTGCTGCGCAAGCGCTTCCTCTATGGCCGGCTGGTGGCGTGGCTGCAGCGGCGGTGGACCACCGGCTTCGTCGCCGTCAGCCAGCAGATCGAAGATGATCTGCAGGCCTTCGGTGTGGCGCCCTCGCACATCCACCGTCTGCCCAACGGGGTGGAGCGGATCGCTCCGGCTCGGATGCAGGCGGCGCGCGCCCGACGCACCGGGCGGCGGTTCATCTCCACCTGTCGCCTGGTGCATGACAAGAACGTCGATGTGCTGGTGGAAGCCCTGGCGACCCTGCCCGGGGCGGAACTGACCCTGGTCGGCGATGGACCGGAGCAGGGAAGGCTGAAGCTGCTGGCCGCTCAGCTCGGTGTGGCGGACCGGGTCCGTTTCGTGGGCGCCCTGGACGAGGTCGGGGAGGAACTCCTGGTGCATGACGCCTTCCTCACGGCGTCCGTACGCGAGGGCCAGTCCAACTCGCTGCTGGAGGCGCTGGCCGCCGGCGTCATTCCGGTGGCGGCGGACGCCAGCGGCGTGCGCGAGGTGATCGAAGATGGCGCCAACGGCCTGATCGCCGACACTCCGACGGCGGCTGCCTTCGCCAACGCCATGG
>CAXTRP010000277.1:0-4828 GCA_964246615.1 uncultured Caulobacteraceae bacterium
CCTGGTGTGGGCGCCACCCTCACCGTGCCCGAGCTGCCGGGCCGAACCTTCCCCGCCACCCTGACGACCACGGCCAACGCGATCAGCGGCCAGACCGGGACGCTGCTGGCCGAGCGGATGGTCGACAACCGCGACGGCTTGCTGAAGCCCGGCGCCTTCGCCCAGGTCGGGTTCGACATCCCGGGCGCCGCCGCGTCGGCCGACCGGGCGCTGACCCTGCCCTCCAGCGCCATCCTGTTCCGCAACAAGGGGACCGAGGTGGCGCTGGTGGGTCCCGACGCTCACGTCCACATCCGCCGCGTGAGCGTGGGCCGCGATCTCGGCGGCACGACGCAGATCGCCTCGGGCCTGTCTCCTGGCGACAAGGTGATCAACAATCCGCCGGACTCCATCGCCGAGGGCCAGCTCGTGCGGGTGGTGGACGCCGCCGACAAGCCCGCCGGCTGAACCGTGGCGTCGTCCCGCCTCAAAGCCCTTGCGGCCGTTGCAGCGACCGCCGTCGCCCTGGCCGGCTGCGACCTGGCGCCGCCCTACGTGGCGCCCACGCTGACCACCACCGCCACCTACAAGGAGGGCGGGCCGTGGGCGAAGGCCGAGCCTGGAGACGCCCTGCCGCGGGGCGCATGGTGGAACGGCTTCCAGGACCCGACGCTGGACGGGCTGGAGCCGCAGGTCCCCATCGCCAACCCGACCCTGAAGGCCGCCCTCGCCACCTACGACCAGGCGCGAGCCTTGGCGGCGCAGGCGCGAGCGGCCTACCTTCCGACCATCGAGGGGACCGAGTCCAACACCTACAACCGCCAGTCCCAGGAGAGGCTGTTCCGAGGCTCCAGCCAGCGGAACGAGGAGGCCAACAACCTCCTGAGCGCGCAACTGAACTACGAGGTCGACCTCTGGGGCCGGGTGCGAAACTTGGTCCGCTCAGGAGAGGCGGCGGCGCAGGCCACGGCCGCCGACCTCGCCAACGCCCAGCTTTCCCTGCAGGCGGACCTGGCCGACACCTACGTCCAGCTCAGGGGCCTGGACGCCCAGGACCGGCTGCTGCGGAGCACCGTGGCCGCCTATACCCGCGCTTACGACCTGACCAACGCGCGACACATCGGGGGCGTGGCGTCAGGCCTCGACGTCAGCCGCGCGGCGGCCCAGCTGTCGGCGGCCAAGGCCCAGATCAACGACGTCGCCGCCCAACGCGCCGTCTATGAGCACGCCATCGCCAGCCTGGTGGGCCAGCCCGCCTCCGGCTTCGCCATCGCCCCGTCCACAGCCGTCGCGCGCCTCATCCCGCCCGAGCCCGCCGGCGCCCCCTCCACCCTGTTGCAGCGCCGCCCCGACATCGCGGCGGCCGAGCGACGCGCCTACGCCGCCAACCGCCAGATCGGGGTGGCCCGGGCGGCCTACTACCCGACGGTCGTGCTGGGCGCTCAGGGCGGCTGGCAGAACATCGGGGGCAACGACCTGCTCACCACGCCCGACACCTTCTGGACCATCGGGCCGCAGCTCGCCTTGACCCTGTTCGACGGCGGCCGTCGCCGGGCGGTGGTCGCCGCCGCCAAGGCCGGGTTCGAACTGGCCAGCGCGGACTATCGCTCGACCGTCCTCACCGCCTTCCAGCAGGTCGAAGACCAGCTGGCGCTGGGCGAGCATTACGGCGCCGAGGACGTGGACGAAGCGTCGGCCGTCCGCTCCGCACAGGTCACCACGCGCCTTTCCCTGATCCGCTACCGCGAGGGCGCCACCAACTATCTGGACGTCGTCACCGCCCAGACCGCCGAGCTGCAGGCGGAACAGACCTTGCTCGCCCTGCAGACCCACCGCCAGCAAGCCAGTGTGAACCTGGTCAGGGCGCTCGGCGGTGGATGGAGCACGGCCGATCTGCCCAGCCTCGGTAAGCAGCCCCTGGGAAGCAGACTGGCCGGGTGATCTCGGCGCGGCGGCCAGCTTCAGCCCAAGCCTTTCCCGAGAGGAGACCGGGAACAGGTGCGCCGCTGCGTTCTTGAACCGTCATGACATCTTCAGTGCTGCAGGCGATCGGGCGGGCGCTCTACATGGCGGCCGCCATGGGCTGGAAGATGCTCTGGGCGCTGATCCTGGGGTTTGCGGTATCGGGCGTGATTCAGGCGGTGGTCTCGCGCAAGGAGATGGCCCGCCTGCTGCCCGACGCCCGCGCCGGCACGATCGCCAGGGCGACGGGGCTGGGCGCCGCTTCCTCGTCCTGCTCCTACGCAGCGACGGCCATAACGCGCTCCATCGTCAAGCAGGGCGGCGACTTCACCGCCGCCATGGCCTTCCAGTTCGCCTCCACCAACCTCGTGCTCGAGCTGGGCCTGATCTTGTGGTCGCTTTTGGGCTGGCGCTTCACCCTCGCCCAGTTCATCGGCGGCTTCGTGATGATCGCGCTGCTGGCGGTGATCTTCCGGCTGTTCCTCCGCCCGGCGCTGGTCGAGGCCGCGGTCGAACAAGCCCGCAGCGACGTGCACGGCAAGATGGAGGGCCACGCGGAGATGGACATGTCGGTGGCCGACGACCGGCCCCTGCCGAAGCGCCTTTTCTCCGCCGACGCCTTCACCGCCATCAGCCACTTCTTCGTCTCCGACATCGCCATGCTGTGGGCCGATATCGGCGTTGGCCTGCTGATTTCGGGCGCGGTGGCCGCCTGGGTCCCGGCGAGCATCTGGTCTACGGTCTTCGCCACTCACGACCCGTCGCTGGCCAAGATCGTAGGACCTCTCGTCGGCCCGCTGGTGGCGATCTTCACCTTCGTCTGTTCGGTGGGCAACGTGCCCCTGGCGGCGGTGCTGTGGAACGACGGGGCGAGCTTCGGCGGCGTGATCGCCTTCCTGTTCGCGGACCTGATCGTCCTGCCCGTCCTGGACATCTACAGGCGTTACTATGGTTGGCGGATGGCGCTGTTCCTGCTGCTCGCCTTCTACGTCGCCATGGCCGTGTCGGCCTATGCGGTGGAACTTGGCTTTGCCCTGCTGCGCCTGACGCCCTTAGCCCATCGCGCAGGCGAGGCGGCGATGGGCATGGGGTTCGCGTGGGACTACACCACTTGGCTGAACCTGGTCCTGCTCGTACCCGCTGCGATCCTGGTCTGGCGCTTCATGACCACTGGCGGTCCGAAGATGCTGCGGATGATGCAGAGCCCCTGACCGCCCGGCAGGACGCAAGCAAGGATCACATAGACTTGGGCGGGTCGAAGGTGAGCTTCAGAGACAGCTCAAGGGGCCGGAGATTTCAACCTCATGGAGCCCAGGAAGTCGCGCTTGCCCAGCGGCACGCCCTGGGCCCGCAAGATGTCGTAGACCGTGGTGGCGTGGAAGTAGAAGTTCGGCAGCGAGAAGGACAGGAGGAAGTTCTCCGCCGTGAAGGGTAGCTGCATCGCGCCCATCTCGAAGCGCATGTCGCGCCCTTCGAGCCCGTTGATGTCTTCTCGCGTCAGGCTCTCGAGTTCCTCGATCGCCCTGGCGACAGCTTGGCGGAGGTCGGCGAGGCTGACGGGCGGCGGGTTCATATCGGGCGAGAAGACGCCTGCGCGGACGCCGTGGATCGCGCCGGTCGAGTGCACCACGGTCGACTTCACCTGGTAGGCGAACGGCGCCATGTCCGGCGCCAGGCGCGCCTGGATCAGGTCTGCGGGGGCGATATCGCGCTCGGAGCAGGAGGCCTCGGCCTTGGCCAGAAGGCCTTCGACGGCCCCAAGCATCTGCAGATAGGTCGGTACGGTGGCGTCGTAGAGCGTGACGGGCATGATTTCTTCCAAGCTTCCTTGCGACCGGAGACTAGAGCGGGACGAGCTCAGGCGGAACCGCCCTCTTCAGCTTTGAGGGCCGGACACCGCCTCGCCTCACCGACCCGCCAGCCGTGCTCCGAGCTAAGCCGCGTCTTCGACCACCAGGGCTTCGCGGGGCAGCTCAACCAAACCTGTGCGCTGCATAAAGCGCAGCATGCCGAGCACGGTATCCTCCAGGGAGGGATCGGGCCGGCCGGCGGCGCTCATGTTCCGCGCCTGCTGGTAGTCCGAGCTGTCGTAGCGCTTGAACTCCATGGCCGAAATGTTGTCGATGGAGCCCACCAGAAAGTCGAGCAGCGGGAACAGCAGGTCCTCCCGCGTGCAGCGCTTGATGACCTCCGGCACGAAGGACGGCAGGTCGAAATACTCGAAGGTGCGCCCGGTCAGCTCGGTGATGATGTTGGTGACGTCGATCATGTTGGCGTAGTCGTCGCGCGTCACGTGGAAGGTCCCGCCCGCGGTCTGGGCCAGGTTGGAGATCGCCACGATGTTGTCGGCGGTGACGTCGGCCGGCATGAAGCTGACTTGGTTCAGCGCGTCGGCGCCCAGGCCGTACTTGATCATGAAGGCGAGCAGCCGCAGCGTGATGTCGAAGTTCGCGCCGTCGCCGTTCACCGCCGGGGTCACCAGGGCCGGGCGGAAGATGCGCGTGGTCATGCCCTTCGCACGGGCGTCAAGCACCACCTGCTCGGCGGTCCACTTGGACTGGCTGTAGCCGAAGTCCAGCAGCTCCATGTCGTCGTTGGAGTCGGTCTCGTAGAGAACGTCCTTGGTGGCCCAGCCGAAGATGAAGGTGGTGGATACGTAGTTGAACACCTTGGGCCGGCCGGCGAAGGCGAGCTTCAGCACCGCATTGGTGCCGAGCACGTTGGCCACACGCATCCGCTTGTAGCTGAACAGGTAATTCACCATCGCACCGTTGTGGTAGACGGTGTCCACCTCCTGCGACAGGCGGGTCCAGGTGGCCGGGTCGAGCCCGAGGTCCGGTGCGTCCAGGTCGCCGCAGACCGCGACCACGCGGCGGTCGAACTGGCG
>CAXTRP010000278.1:0-4795 GCA_964246615.1 uncultured Caulobacteraceae bacterium
CTGAACGCGGCGGTTGCGAACGGCGGACCGACGGGCGTGATCGCCCTGGTGGCCGAGCCCAACCTGCGCTCCGCCCGCACGGCGCAGCGCCTCGGTTTCCGCCACAACCCGGCGCGCGACTTCCCGCACCCCGCCCTCGCGCCCGACCATCCGCTCAGGCCACACCAGGTATTTGAGGGCTCCTTCTAAGCCACGCGTAGTTTCCCTCATTGCGGGAATGGAGTGAAACTGGAGCGGGAGAAGCCTTAGGCGAGACCGCTCTTTTCCGTCTCCCCAGGGCTTGTCCCTGGGGTCCAGCGCGCGCCGACTAACTGGTTCAAGCGGTGCGCCCTGGATGCCCGGAACAAGTCCGGGCAAGACGGGAAGCATGGACGGTTCCGAGCAGGATCATCAGACGGCGGACTAAACCTCACCCTCCGCTTCGGTCGTCAGGTCTCCTCGCTTCAAGCTTGCGATGTGGTCGAAGGCGCCGCCCACCGCATCGAACCAGCCCTGCGCCTCCAGGGTGCGGCGGACCCGCTGGTTGATGCCGCCGGGGGTCTCGTGCTCGGCGATCAGCTCGGGCAGGGCCTCGGCGGCCGTCCGGACGGCGGTCTTCGCCAGGGCGCGCTGAAGGGAGCGGACGTAGCTCGACGCCGCCTCGGGCGTCGCGCCATGCTCGGCCATCCATCCCGCTATCGTCGCCTGCAGGGCGAAAAAGCTGGACATGGTGGCGCTGGCAGCCATCAGCGCGGCGAAGGCGGTCTCGTCCTCGGCCGCGATCACATCGCCCAGCCCGTCCAAAAGGGCGGCGACCGGGGGCAAAGACGGCTGCAGCACCAGCGGTCCCTCCAGCCGGGCGATCATGGGCAGGGGCAGCACCCGGCAGACCGCGCTGGGCTCCACCAGCGCCGCCACCTCGGCCAGCGAGGTTCCCGCCACGCAGCTCGCCGCCACCTGGCCTCCCCGGAACGGTAGTCCCCGCACGGCCTCGTCCAGCTGCGGCGGCCGCATGGTCAGGAACACGACGCCGCTGGCCTCCACCACTGAGGCGTTTGTCTCGTGGCGGATGATCAGCGAGTCGCGCTCCGCCAGCGCCCGAGACGCCGCCGCAGATCGCGGCGAGACGTGGATGGCCAGGCCGGGCCACCGTCGCCGGAGGCCCGAGATCATGGCCACAGCGATCGTCCCCACCCCCAGAAACCCCACCGGCCCCGGCGCTGTCACCTGATCCGCTTGCGCCATCTACGCTCTCGCTCCGCCCGGTCCGCCGAGGCCGAACCCGTCTGGCGGCGACGCTGCATCCGAACAGCCGGCTCCAGGGCTGCAGGATCGGCTGCACCGGGGCGAGCTGGTCGGCGTAGCGGCGCCAGGTCTGCAGGCCGCTGCGGCTCAGGCCATCGCGCAGCTGCACCGCGCTCGGCGACGACACCCTGCCCTCCCGCACCCGCGCGCCCACGTCGAACATCTCGTCCCGCAGGTCCAGGCCCAGATAGGCGCAGATGCGGGAAAGCACCGCGGGAAAATCCTGCACCAGGTCCTCGTGCCGGTACACCAACATGGAACCGGGCAGCAGCGCCAGCTGGCTCCGCACCAGCCGCATGTAGCTGTCGTAGAAGCGGGCGGCGTCGTGCAGGTCCAGCAGCTGGAAGGTGTAGCTGTTCACCGCGAACCGATGCTTGAAGCAGCTCAGCACCACATCCTGCGGCTGGCGCAGCGAGAAGACGATGCGCGCCTGCGGGAACAGCCGGGCGATCAGCGCTAGCTTGACCCCGTTGAACGGATTCTTGTCCACAAACGTCTTGCCCGTGGGCTCCACCCCGAAGCCACGCACCCGCGCCCAGTAGTCCGCCCGATGAATGTCAAGCGTCGCCTCGTCCGCGTCGCGCAGGCGTGTCAGGCCGCTGGGATCGCCAAGGAACGCGCCGACGCCGGAGGTGAGCGCCTCCTGCTCCTCCAGGGTGACCACGTCGCCGCGCACCGCCAGGGCCTGCTCGATCAGGGTGGTGCCCGACCGCATGAAGCCCATGAGGAAGACGTGGCGCACGGCCGGCGGCGCCGCGACACCCGCGAGCGGCGCCCGCGCAACGACGCCGGGCACGTCGATCTGAGCCTGCAATTGGGCGAGGGAGCCCATCAGATCTGCCCGTCCAAAGGCCGCCAAGTGCCGCCGACGGGTCTCGGCGTTGCCTTGCGCATAGACCTGAAACGCCTCCGCGTAGCGTCCCTGGCGCTCCCGCGCGTCCCCCAGCAGCCCCAACGCCAGCATGCGGGCCGGTCCCGGCTGGGGCGCAGCGGCGAGCCAGCCTGTCATCCGTGCAGCCGCGGCGTCCGCTCGGCCCGCCTGCAGGTCGATCTCCGCCCACACTCGCGACGCCGTCGCCTGCACCGGATCGATGGCCAACGCGGCCTCCGCGAGACGTTGCGCCTCGCTCCAGTCGCCCCGGCGCGCGGCCAACACGGCGAGCTGGCCTATCGGTTCGGCGCGTCCGGGCAGGTGGTTCGCAGCCTGGATCAGGCTGTCCCTCGCCGCCTCTACGGCGCCCAGCGCCACCTGAGCCATGCCGAGGTCGAACCAGGCCGCGCCGAACCCCGGCCGCATGGCCAGCGCCTCCCGCCACGCGGCCATGGCTTCCTGCCCCCGCCCGAGGCCCAGCAGCACCTGCGCCGTCGCATGCTGCAGTTCCGTACTGGCGGGCGCCAAGGCCAGGGCCGCGCGGAAGTCCTGCAGCGCTTGCGCCAGCCGCCCCTCCGCCCGCGCCCGGCGCGCTCGCAGATCGTAGAGCAGCGGGTGCGCCTCGCCCCGGGCGAGCGCCTGTTCCGCCAGGCGGGTAGCGGCCGCCGTGTCGCCCCGTTGCAGGGCCGCGAGCACCGCTTCGGGAGGCGCGCCGGCCGTCATGGTCGCAGTCGGGGCCGGGTCATGCAGCCATTTTCATCGGAACCGCGTGTTGTGCAATGGACCGTCCCATGCGGCGAGGGGCCGGTTCGGGTGGCTCCAGCCGCCGCTTGCGGTTAGCGTCGGCGCGTGAAACCGCCCGACATGCACGCCGATCTTAGCGCCCTCGAACGCCGCGCGGCTGAGGCCATGGGTGTGCGCGACTTCTTGGCCGCCTCGCAGGCGCTCCGCTCGGCGGCCGCCCTCGCCCCGGAGCGTGCGACGCTGTGGATCAGCCTCGCCGCCGCTCGCCGTGCTGCGGGCCAACTGCCGGAAGCGCTCGAGGCCCTGGATGTAGCGCTGAAGCTTGAGCCGCGCGCCTTTCCGGCCCTCCTGATGCGCGGCCTCGTCCTCGAACGCACGCAGGGCGAGCGGGCGGCGGCCCCCGTCTATGGCGCGGCGCTGCTGCAGGCTCCCCCGGACGCCGCCTTGGATGCGGCCACTCGGCGCGCCACCGCCCATGCCCGCACGGTCAACGCGCGCTACGGCGACCAGCTCAACGAGGCGCTGCGGGCGGCGATCGAGACCCTGCCGCTTCCGGCCTCCGCCCAGCACCGCGCCGAGACCTTCGTGGACCGGCTCACGGGCCGGCGCCGGGTCTATGCGCAGGCGCCCCTGGGCTACGCCTATCCAGGCCTGCCGGCCGTCGAGTTCTGGGATCGCGAGCACTTCCCGTGGCTTGAGGCGCTGGAGGCCGCCGCCGACGCAATACAGGCGGAGATGCGCGCCGTCGGCTTCCACGACCCCGCACTGGTCCCCTACATGAGCCTGCCCGACACGGGTCCGGTGGACCAGTGGGCGGCGCTTAACCGGTCGCAGGCCTGGACGGCCTTCCACCTGGTGCAGCACGGCGTAGCGATTGACGCCAATTGCGCACGCTGCCCAGCCACCATGGCGGCGCTGGCCCAGGTTCCCCAGCCCACGGCCCCGAACCGCTCGCCGTCGTCCATGTTCTCAATCCTGAAGCCCCACACGCGTATCCCGCCGCACACCGGGGTCTCCAACACCCGGCTGGTGGCGCACCTGGCGCTGAGCGTGCCGCCGGGCTGCGGCTTTCGCGTGGGCGCAGAGACGCGGGAGTGGCGCGAGGGGAATGGCTGGGTGTTCGACGACACCATCGAACACGAGGCCTGGAACGGCAGCGACACGCCCCGCGCGGTACTGATCTTCGACGTCGCTCATCCCCTCATCCCGCCGGAGGACTACGCCGCCATCTCCGCGATCATGGCGGCCATGGACGCCTTCACCGGCATCCCCGCCCCAGATCACGGCGTGTAACCGAACGCCTCCACCCAGGGCTGGAGTAAGGGTAGGACCGGCGCCACCGCCTCGCCGTACCGCCGCCAGCGGCCGAGGCCCGCCTGGGACAGGCCCTGGCGCACCTGGTCGGCGCTGGGCGTTCGGATGTCACGCCGCCGGGCGGTGGCGGCGAAGTCGCGCAGCGCATCGGTCCAGCCGATTCCGATGAAGTCGCAGATGGCGCGTACCTCGCGGTCGAAGTCCGTCACCAGGTCCTCGTGCCGGTGGACGTGGACGTGCAGCGGCAACCTGGCCAGGTAGGTCTGAATCAAGGCCATCAACGCGTCGTAGTAGTCGGCGGTGCGCGCCAGGTCGGTGAAGGCGCAGGTCAGCACATTGACCTTGAACCGATGACGGAAGCTGCTCACCACCACGTCGCGCGGGTCGCGCCGGGCGACCAGGATCTTCGCGTCCGGGAACAGCTTGGCCACCAGCGGCAGCCAGAGTCCGTCCAGCGGGTTCTTGTCCACGAACACCCAGCCTGCCGGCTCGACGCCGCTGGCCCGCACCCGGCGCCAGTAGTCGGCGCGGAGCGCCTCGGCGTCGGTCGCGTCAAGGCGGGCGAGCCGGTCGAGGCCGGCG
>CAXTRP010000279.1:0-3694 GCA_964246615.1 uncultured Caulobacteraceae bacterium
CAGGCCATACCCAAGAAGCTGACCACCCGGGAGTCCACCCAGGAAATGTTCAGCAGCAGCGCCATCAACGGCAGCAGCACAAGTTGTCCCGCGGCGATCTCGGCGGTGATGATGTAGGCCTGCTGCGGCCGGAAGCCCTGCACCTGCGCCAGGAAGCTGGCCGGCAGTTGGGAAGAGGACAGGCTGACGATGACGAACAGCAACAGGATCGACACGCCGTAGGCAAGGTTGCGGCGCCCAAGCATCTGCAGCTTTATCAACGGCAGCTCGTGGAACCACTCGTTCACCGCCAGCAGGCCGAGGGACAGCACGCTCACCGGGGCCAGGACGCAGATGAGGCGCGAGTTGAACCAGTCGAGCCGGTCGCCCTGCTGCAGAAGGGTGGTCAACGAGCCGAAACCAACCACGATCAGCAGGGCGCCTCGCCAATCCGCCTTGTGGAAGCGCTCGTACTGCGGCGGATCCTTGGGCATGCCGTACCAGACCAGAACCGAACTGATGGCGCACAGCGGCACGACCTGAAGGAACACGAACCGCCAGTCCAGCCCGTCCACCCACAAGGCGGCCACCCCGGTGCTCAGCGCCGGAAAGAAGGTGGCGGTCAGGGCGTAGGCCGCCAGGCCGTAGAGGCGGATCGGCGGTGGCAGGGCGCGCAGCGCCGTCACCATCAGCAGCGGGATGGTCAGGCCGCCCGACAAGCCCTGCAGCAGGCGAAAGCTGTAGAGCATGGCCAGGTTGGAGCTGGTCAGGATCAGAAGCGAAGAGGCGAAGCACAGGGCGATGGCGAACAGGGCGAAGCGGCGCAGGCTGAGGGTCACCGACAGCCACGGCGCCATCGACATGCCGATGGCTTCGCCGGTGATGTAGAGGCTAGACAGCCACTGCCCCTGGTCATGGCTGAGGCCCAGGCCTCCTTCGATGTCCGCCAGAGCCGTGCTGCTGACCAGCGAGTTCAGCTGGGTGGTCATGGTGGCGATCAGGATGCCGGCAAGCGCTACGACGAGCTTGACATCGATCAAACTGCAGCTCCCGTGACACTGGGCCGAGATCCTTCCCGGGCCTAACAGGCTGCGTCTTAGTCGGTCAAGAGGTGTGCGGCAGGGACAGCAGAGTCCGCATCATGCGTGGATAAGCTTGGCTGGCTTCAAGCATCCCTGGCGTTGTGGATAATGAGATGGAGATCAGCTTTGATCGCTGTCGCGCTAGCATGAACGTCCGCGTCGATAGCAACTAAGGATTGACGACCATGTAATGTTACAGCCTGAGTGATCTTCATCGTGAACGCATCGCAAGACCTCGCATATCGAGCGTTGGCTTCCAGGAGCTTCCAGCTTGTCTTGGCCAGGATCACTTTCCAGAGAAAGCCGGATTGAAGCATGAGGGCGCCGGATCGCCCTGACTAGCTGACCCGTCGTGGCGCGACCCGCCATTTAACGCCACCGCCGCATTGGAGAGCGCTGATCTCATGGCGCGCGCCCCTCCGCCGCTGCATAAGCGCCCTTCGCATCTGATCGCGTTGGGCCTGCTCCGACATCGCATGCTCCTGGGCCGTTACTGACGTAGCCCTAGGTTGCCGTCGCTGGAGACTGTAGACTGGCGCCGGCTCACCGCACCTCCGTGAGGTGCGCAGATCGCGAGAGACACTTATCGTCATGCGACTTGCTTATCGCGATCCGCTACAGTCGGCGAAAGGTCTTGGCGGGTCGGCGAGCGTGGTGTTTGCGCTGGGGTCGGCGGGGGCGGCGTGGGGGCTTTACCTGGCGCTGGCGGTGATCCGCTGCGTGGTGTTCGGGTTTCCCCGGCCGCTGATGCTGATCGAGCGCCACCTGCTCACCGCCGTGGTCGCTGTGGTGCTGTCGGGGATCGTGTACCTCTATCTCCGGAGGCTGGAGGGGGCGGCGTTCCGGTCGCGGGTAATCGCGGCGCTGCTCTGCGCCGCGCTGCCGGCGACGCTCCTGTCCGTCATCAACTACAACGTCATGGTGGTGTTCGCGCCGCCGGAGTTCATCTCGGCCATGGCGGCGCAGGATGAGCTGCACGCCAGCCTGATCGGCCAGATCGTGCATTCAGTGGTGGAGAACTACTTCGTCTTCTCCGCCTGGGCGATCCTCTACACGGCGGTGTCCAACGCGCTGCAGAGCCAGGACCTGCTCCGCCGCACGGCGGTGGCTGAGGCCGCGGCGCGCACCGCGGAGCTGCGTGCGCTGCGCTACCAGCTCGACCCGCACTTCCTGTTCAACACGCTGAACACCGTGTCAGGCCTGATGCTCGACGGCGACATCGCCGGGGCCGACCACATGGTGGATGCGCTGGCCTCCTTCATGCGGGTGACCCTGTCGCTGGATGCGTCGGAGGACATCACCCTGGCCGAGGAGATGGACCTGCAGCGCCGCTACCTCGGCATCGAACAGGTGCGGTTCGGCGACCGGCTGACGGTCGACACCGCAATCTCCGACGCCGCGGGCGCGGCGCGGGTGCCGGCCCTCCTGCTGCAGCCCATTGTGGAGAACAGCGTGCGGCACGGGGTGGCGCGGTCCACAGGCCCGATGCGGCTGAACCTGTCGGCCTGGACGGAGCGGAACCTCCTGCACATCCTGGCGGAGAACGACGGCCCGAGCGGCCCTGCCGCGGGCGGGCACGGGGTGGGCCTGGCCAACGTCGTCTCCCGCTTGGCGCTGCGCTTCGGGGCGCAGGCGCTGTGCGAGTACGGGCCGCGGGGGCCGCAGGGCTTCTTCACCAAGATCACCCTGCCGCTCGATGGCCGCGCCCACCCTCTGGAGGGCGCGGCGGGTGGCGCCTGAACGGCTGCGCGTGCTCATCGTCGACGACGAGCCGCCGGCCCGCACCCGGCTGCGCATTCTGTGCGAGGCGCGATCGGACGTGGCGGTGATCGGCCAGGCGGCGACGGGCGAGGAGGCGCTGGAGCTGGCCCGGAGCCTCTCGCCGGACCTGATGCTGATGGATATCGCCATGCCCGGCCTGGACGGCCTGGGCGTCGCCCGGATGATGGACGCCTCGGCAAGCCGCCCGGCGGTGGTGTTCTGCACCGCCTATGACCGGCATGCCGTGGCCGCCTTCGACGTCGATGCGGTGGACTACCTTCTGAAGCCGATTTCCGCCGAACGGCTGGGCAAGGCGATCGAGCGGGTGCGGCGGCCCGAACGGCCCCGTCCGGTTGGGCCGCCGGCGGGCGAGGTTTCGGACCGGGGCGGCTTCATCCAGGCGATCTGGGCGCCTTATCGCGGCGCCATGCGCAAGGTGCCGGTCGGCGCTATCGACCGGATCGAGGCGGAGGACGACTACGTGCGGCTGTTCACCTCGGATCGGACCTACCTGCTGCACGAGGCCATGGCGAGGCTGGAGCAGAAGCTCGACCCCGCGGGCTTCATCCGCCTGCGCCGCTCGGTCATCGTGCGGCGGGACACCCTGGAGGGCCTGCGCTGCGATGGGCTGAACGCCTGGAGCGCGCTCCTGGCCGGCGGCGGCGAGGTCCGCATCGGCCCGACCTACCTCGCCAAGGTCAAGGCGCTGCTGAAGTCCTGACCGGCCGGTCCCCGCTCCGGGTCAGGCGTCCTGGCCAAGGGCGATCGAGAGCGCCACCCGGTTCAGAAGGTCCACGCGCAGGGTGGTGATCTGGCTCTGCTGGGCGGCGTACAGCGTGCGCTGGTCGATCAGCGAGGTCAGGAAGCTGCCC
>CAXTRP010000279.1:3704-4789 GCA_964246615.1 uncultured Caulobacteraceae bacterium
CAGGATCGCCAGCCGGAAGCCGCGGTCCGACGCCTGCACCAGCCGCCCTTGAGCGGCGCGCTGGCGGTCGATGGTCGCCCGGCGCGCCAAGCCGTCGGCCACCTCGCGGAAGGCGGTCTGGACGGCCTTCTCGTAGTTGGCGAGGGCGAGTGCGCGCTGCGCCTTCGTGTAGGCGAGGTTCCCCTTCACCGGGCCGCCGAGCAGCGGCGCGCTGACGGTTGGCGCGAGCGAGACGCTGAACGCGCCGCCGCTGAGGAAAGAGCTGAGCGCCTCGCTGGCCAAGCCGACGCCCGAGGTCAGGGTCAAGGTGGGGAAGAAGGCCGCGCGGGCGGCGCCGATCTGGGCTCCGGCGGCCCGCAGCTGGTGCTCGGCCTGCAGCACGTCGGGGCGCTGGAGCAGCACGTCCGAGGAGAGCCCTGCCGGGACGTCGCCGATGCCGAGGTCGAGCTCGTTCAGCGATTGCGGCGCCTGCGCGGGCTCGACGGGCGCACCGACTGCGAGTTGCAGGGCGTCGAGGTCCTGGGCGACGCGGGTGACGGCGTCCTCTTCGTCGGAGCGCGCCTGCTCCAGGATGGTCACGGCGTTCTGCACGTCGATGCCGGAGGCGAGGCCCGCGGTGGAGACCGACCGGGTCAGCCGCAGCGCCCGTTCGCCGCTGGCCTCGGTGTTGCGCGCGACGGCGAGCAGGTCCTTGTCAGCGGCCAGGGCGACGGCGGCGTCCAGGACCTGGCTCACCACCGTCAGGCGCGCAGCGCGCAGGCCCTCGGCGGTGGAGAGATAGCTCTCGAAGGCGGATCGGCTCAGGTTCTTCAGCCGGCCGTAGAGGTCCAGCTCGAAGCTGTTCACGCCGAGCTGGGCGAGATAGCCTTGGGCGTCCAGCGCCGAGCCGGAGCCTACCGGCGAAACGGACGCCCCGGCCTCGGCCACCAGCGTCGGCATTTCCTGCGAGCGCTGGACCTGGTACTGCGCCCCTGCGGAGGCGGCGCTGGCCAGCGCGGCGCGCAGGTCGCGGTTGGTGGCGAGCGCGCGCCCGACCAGCCGGCGCAGCCGGGCGTCCCGGATCAGCGGCGCCGCGTCCGGCGCGG
>CAXTRP010000280.1:0-4749 GCA_964246615.1 uncultured Caulobacteraceae bacterium
GCCACTCTGCTGCAACTGGTCGGCTGCCCGGACGGAGCGTCCAAGCGCTGGATGTGGGAGCAGTACGACCGCCACGTCATGGCCGACACCCTGGCCGACAGCGCAACCTACGCCGACGCCGGGATCGTGCGGGTGCACGGCGCCCGCAAGGCGCTGGCCATGACGTCGGACGTCACCCCTCGCTACGTCTCGGCCGACCCGTTTGAGGGCGGCAAGCAGGCGGTGGCGGAGGCCTGGCGCAACCTCACCGCGGTGGGCGCCGACCCGATCGCGGTGACCGACAACCTGAACTTCGGCAACCCGGAGCGGCCCCAGATCATGGGTCAGATCGTGCGCGCCATCGCCGGCATGGGCGAGGCCTGCCGCGCGCTCGACTTCCCCGTGGTGAGCGGCAACGTCTCCCTCTACAACGAGACCAACGGGTCGGCGATACCGCCCACGCCCACGGTCGGAGCGGTGGGCCTGATCCCCGACTACGCTCAGGCCATCGGCTACGCCAAGATGCGGACAGGCGACGCCCTGGTGCTCATCGGCGAGACCTATGGCGAACTTGGCGCCAGCCTCTACCTGCGCGAAAGCCTCGCCGGCGTGGGACCAGCGAGCGTGGAACCCGCAAGCAGGGCTCCGACCTGGGCGCCGCCGCCGGTGGACCTTGCGGCGGAGAAGCGCGCGGGCGACCTGGTGCGCGGCCTGATCCGCACCGGGGCGGTGCACGCGGCCCACGATTTGTCGGACGGCGGACTGGTGGGAGCGGTAGCGGAGATGGCGCTGGCGAGCGAAGACGGCGTCCATGTTGCAGTGGAGACCGAGCTGCCCGACACGGCGATGTTCTTCGGCGAGGACCAGGCCCGCTACCTGCTCGCCCTGGCGCGGGACGAACTCGACGCCGTCGACGCCGCGGCCGCATCGGCGGGCGTCGCCTACCAGGTGATCGGCACTGCAGGCGGATGCGAGCTGGCGCTGGAGGGCCGCCAAGGCCTCCTCTGCGCCATCGACCTGGTGGACCTGCGCGCAGCGCACGAGGGTTGGATGCCGGCCTTCATGAGTGCAGCACAGCCAGCGCTTGATCCGCTTAGCTGAAACCGCGCATTCAGCTCATCATGAGCTTGTCGAAGGACGAGGTGTCCGGCTGTGCAGCAGCCTTGGCCTTCGACAGGCTCGCGATCAGGTCGGGTGAGGCGCGGCTGTTTCCAGAGGAACGGCCTAGGCTCTAAACGACGCGTCTTGCATCCTGCGGCTAAGGTTCCACTTTCATATGAGGTTCGTTCGCGCGAAAATCGCTCGAATGGGATCGACGGACCTCGCCGAAAACCTCTCGGAGCCGAACTCTTGAACGACACTTGGACCCACGCCGCCGCGCGTTGGATGATCCGCCCACTGATAGGCACCGGCGTCACGCCGAATCACCTCACGACCCTGCGCCTGATCACCGGCGTCGCCGCCTGCATCTGCATCGCCCTTGGAACGCATGGCGGGGCGATCTGGGGGGGCGCCCTGTGGCTGGTCTCAGCCTTCCTCGACCGGGCGGACGGCGAACTGGCCCGGGTCGGGAACATGATGAGCGCCGCCGGCCACCAGTACGACTACCAGGTGGACCTCTGGGTGAACTCCGCCTTTTTCCTGGCGGCGGGCGTAGGCTTGCGGCAAAGCTGGCTCGGCCACCTGGCGGCGCCTGTCGGCTTTGAGGCCGCCATGGCCATGGTCGCCTGTTGCTGGCTGTCGGAGGTGTACGAGAAGATCGTCGGCCCTGGCATCCGCGTCTTCAACGGCGGCTTCGGCTTCCACGCCGACGATGCGCTCTACCTGCTCGGGCCGATCATCTGGCTTGGCTGGCTGGCCCCGATCCTGGTGGCGGCGGCGGTCTGCTCAACCCTGATGGCGGGGCTCATCCTGGTGCGGTTGCTCGGCCTGAAGCGTCGGCTGCGCCGCACCGCCGCCATGGCGACCTGAGCGGCTCACGCGGCAAACAACCTTTGCCACAGCCCCCGGAGAATGCCGGCGGTCGCACCCCAGATCAGCCGATCATCATGGGCCATGGCGTAGTAGCGGCGCGAACCTTCGGGGCCCTGCCACACCCGTTCTTCATGGTTGGCGGGGTCCATCACCAGGGTGAACGGGGTTTCAAAGACCTCGGCCACCTCCTCAACGCAGGGCGTGATGGTGAAGCCGGGCTGCACGAAACCGAGCACGGGCGTGATCTCGAACCCGCTTCCCGTGCGGTAAAGGTCCCCCAGCCCGACGAGGCGAACAAGGCTCGGGGCCAGCCCGATCTCTTCCTCCGCCTCGCGCAGGGCGGTGGTCCACGGCGGCTCTCCGGGCTCGGCGCGACCGCCCGGAAATGCGATCTGGCCGGGATGGCGGCTCAGGGTGTCGGCGCGCCGGGTGAGCAGCAGCTTCAGGCCCGAGGGCCGCTCCACCAGCGCGATCAGGACCGCCGCGGAACTGAGGGGCTCGCCGCCGGGCGCGAGCGAGACGCCGTCCTCACCCATGTCAGAATGGATACGCATGCCCGGTGCGGGGCTGAGGGAGAGCGGATGCAGGCGTGCGGCGATCCAGGGCTCCAGCACCGCAGGCGCGGAGGCTGGCCCCACCGGATCGCCCGCAGCGAGCGCGCAACTCAAACCGCCTCCGCCGGGCCGAGCGGGAACCAGACCCCCTGGCTCCAGACGCCGAGAGCCTCGCCCTGGGTCGTGCGCCGCATCTCCGCCATCTCGACAAGTTCGTAAAACACCGGGCGGGTAAGCCGGGCCATCAGGCCGCGGCGTACGTGCAGGTACGGCGCCGGCTGGCCGGTCTGCGGGTCATCAGTGACGGTGAGCACGTGGTCGGCTCCGGCCTCCACGACGTCGCCGACATTGGTGACAAAGCGCAACGTGTCGCCATACCGGTCCACTTGCACCGCCATGAAGGGCGCGTCGTCCACCTGGATGCGCAGCTTCTCGACCGGAGTGACGAGGTGGAAGCCGTCAGGGTCGCGGCGCAGCACGGTGGAGAACAGCCGCACAAGCGCCGGCCGGCCGATCGGCGAGCCGTCGTGGAACCAGACGCCATCCCTGGCGATGCGGATGTCGATCTCGCCGCAGTGCGCGGGGTTCCACAGGTGTACAGGCGGCAGCGCGCGCGTTTCGGGAGGGGCTGCGCCGGCTGCGGCGATGACGCCGGCGAGACCGCGTCGGGCGTCTGGCTCTGCAGGTTCGGCCGTCATGGTGCTGATATGCGTGGCCGTCGGCTCGGTCTCAAGCCGTCTGCAGGCGACGCCCCCTGCCGGCGGCCGGTGCAGCCGCCGCCTGGAACGCCTGAGCTGGGAAGGCCTGCTCCCGGAACATTTGGCCTTGGCGCTGCAGCTCGTCGGCGAGGGGCTGATACACGGTCCGCTCGCCACCGCCGCGCGGTGTGCCGAACAGGCCCACGTCGCAGTGACGCTCATTGTCCCAGCCCGCATAGGCCAGGATCGGATACAGACACAGGCCTTGGATGTCCGCGCCCGCCGCCATGGCCGCCCGCACCTCCTCGCAGACGTAGTGCAGCCACGGCGCCCGCCCGTGTCCCTCGGCGCCCGTCTCCGAGATCAGCATAGGCCGGTCGTAGCGCTGGGCCATCACGCCGATCAGCTCGCGCATGTCTGTGTAGGCGTGGTGCCCCATCGGGATCGTCGGCCCGGCGTGATACCACTGGTTGTGCGGGTAGTAGTTCAGCCCGACCACATCGAGCAGGCCCGGACGGCCGCCCAGGTCCGGGTCACGGCGTCCGGCGATCATGTCGAAGGCTTCGAACTGCCCATTGTGCTGGTCGTCCGCCTCGAACTCCGGCAGGTGCGCGACACGCTCCACCTTGATCAGGGGCTCGCACCAGACGAAGCGGGCGCGGGGATCGACGCGCAGACACGCCTCGGCCCCCGCAACACCGGCGCGCACCAGCTGCCGCTTCAGCTCGACGCCCCGGCCGGTCTCGGCGGGGAAGAAATAGCCCTCGTCGCCGGCCGACCAGGTGAAGAAGCTGATTTCGTTCACCGGACACCAGATCGGCGTCTCGCCCGTCTCCTCCCGGTAGACCCGCGCCGCCGCTTCGGCGAAGCGGGCGAAGCTTTCCACCCACCGGAGCGACCAAAGGTCCAGGAACTCGGGCCAGCCATAGTGGCAAAGGTCCCAGATCACCTGCACGCCCGCAGTTCGCGCGGCGCGCAGCATGGGCCGCCAGCTCGACCAGTCGTAGACGCCCGGCTCCCGTTCGATCAGATGCCAGCGCAAACCGTCGCGTATGGTGTGCATGCCGAAGCGAGCGCACGCGCTATAGTCCGCCTCGGCTCGCACGTCGTGGTCGGTCGAGGCGATCAGGTCCAGCCGACGCCCGTCGCGGCGCTTCATGGATGAACATTCGAACCCGGCCATGAAGACGCTGGCGAACGGCGAAGAAGACATCGGGAGCCTGAACTTGCGAGCGACACCGCCCTAAACCCGCCATAAACGCCTAACCCGCCGCCCGGCTCCAGGGTGTTAAGACATTGGTTCAGTGTGTGGCGGAATTACCCGTCGGTGAACAGGCGAGCCGGCGCCCATCCAGGCGGCAGTCGACCACGGGCTGGTCCCGCGCGTCGTAGAAGACGCCGCGCCAGGCATCCCCGCCCTCCCCCACCCGGTCCAGCACCATGTAGCCGAAGCGGTCGAACTCGGTGTGGACCGCCGTCCGCCCGTCCAGCCACACCTGGTCGCGGGTGATGGCCGGGCTGTCGGCCGGCAGACCGACGTCGCC
>CAXTRP010000281.1:0-4726 GCA_964246615.1 uncultured Caulobacteraceae bacterium
CAGACCACGTCCACCAGGCTCTCCAAGTGCTGGACGTTCAGCGTGGTCCAGACGACGATCCCCGCACACAGCAGCTCATCCACATCCTGCCAGCGCTTGGGATGACGCGAACCGCCGGCGTTGGAGTGGGCGTATTCGTCCACCAGCAGCAGCTTGGGCCGACGCGCCAGGGCGGCGTCCAGGTCGAACTCCAGCAAGGTGCGGCCCTTGTGCTCCACCGGCTGGCGGGCAAGCACCTCAAGCCCCGCCAGCAAAGCCTCGGTCTCCTTGCGGCCGTGGGTCTCCACCAGCCCGACCGCGACGTCCACCCCGTCCGCCTGCCGCCGCGCCCCCGCGCTCAGCATCTCGTAGGTCTTGCCCACCCCGGGCGACATGCCGAGATATACCCGCAACCGGCCCCGACCCTCCCGCCGAGCGCGAGCGAGCAACGCATCCGGATCAGGACGAACAGGAACGTGGCGACCCGAGCTCGGGCGGTGGGGATCGTGGCTGTCGCCCAAGCGCTGACCTCAGAACTTCTGGGATACGCCCACGTAGGCCTGTATGCCCGCGGTCTGGCGATTCAGGCCGATGTCGACACCTGTATCAAGCTGCAGCTCGCTGGTCACGGCGTAGGCCACGGCGAAGTCGGCGGAGTACTGCTTGATCGTGTGCGCCGGGTCGAAGTTCCAGTCGCCCCAGAGCTCCCCGTACAGGGTGAACCTCTGCACGGTGTAGCCGATGTTGACCAGTTGGGCGGTGTTCAGGTGACGTCCGCCACCGGTGGAGTCGAGCAGGGCGTCCACTTCCGGCACGGTGGTCAGAATGAGGGCGTCGCTCAGCTTGTAGTTGATCGGCAGGAGCGCGCCACCTTCCACCACGCCGTCACCGATGCCGATGCGCGCCGTCGGCGCTTTGACGTAGGGAGTGATCGAGGCCTGCAGCGTGCCGCCGGGGGTGCTCACCAACAGGTATTTCGCCCGCAGGACCAGGTCGCCGACGCCGGCTAGGGTGCGCGTGTCGCCGGACCTGCCGGAGGTGTGCACGACTTCCAGCGGCGAGAGGTTGGCCTCGATGTCCAGGTTGGAGGTCACGCCGTACTTCACGGTCGGGTTGCTGGCCAGGTAGGTGTCGGTGGTCACCCCGTTCAGGCGGAAGAAGCTGCCGTTGAACGCGTCGGCCTCGTACTGGAAGTGACCTGCGTCCACGGTGCAGGCGTAGTTCGCCTTGGTGGGCCGATCGGTGCAGATCGCGCTGAGGCTCGGGGCGGCGGCGACGGCCGGGGACGCTGCGGCTGCGGCGGTGGAGGCCGGATTGGCCTGCAAGGCCGCAGGTGTTGCGTCGCCAACCGCCTGCGGCGGGTCGACCTGGGCGTAGGCCGTGAGCGGCGCCGCGAGCAGCGTCGCCAAAAGGATCCGATGAACCCGCACGGGAACCTTCTCTAGCCGCAAAGCGGCGGCCGCGCATCCTGGGCGAGGCTGACCTGTTGAGGCGTCGACCGAGCTGTCTCCATCGCCGGCGACACGCTGCGTCGGCTTCGCGCCACGGCCGGAACAAGGAGCGAGACCCTTACGGCAAGCAGCGGCGGTCTCGCAGCCTGACCCGCCAGCCTACTTGGCCTCGCCGCCGCCCAGGTTGATGAAGGGCGTCGCGCCCGAGGTGACCTGGGGCAGGCGCCCGTCCCACTTCTCGATGGCGCGCAGTTTCAGCACCTCGGGATTGGCGCGGAGCGCTGCGCCCTGCAGGTTGGTGGCGGTGGCGTCGCCTTGCGCCTGGGCGATCTGCTGCTGAGCGCGAGCCTGGATCACGGCCACGTTGGCCTGTTCCTTCAGGGCGTTCTGTTCGGCGGCGATCTTGCCCTCGATCTGGTTTCGCACCTGGTCGGGCAGCTCGATGTTGGAGGTCAGATACAGCCGCTCGATCACCAGGCCGAAGGGGGCGAAGAAGCTGCGCACATCGCTCTCGGACAGGGTGGCCAGCTCCGCCTTCTTGGGCCCATAGATTTCCTCCACCCCATAGGTGGAGGCCCGGCGCACGATGGCGTCGCGCACGGCGTTCCTGACCGGCCCGGCGATGATGCCGTCCATGTCGGTGCGGTACTTCTGGAACAGGATCGGGGCCTTGGAGGGATCGACGTGCACGCTGACGGCCACGTCGGCGGCCATGGACAGACCCTCCTTCGACTGGAAGTGGAAAGCCTCGTCGGTGGGGGCGCCCTCGCTCCGCGAAGCCGCCCAGTTGTAGGTCTGGGTGAACACCGGATAGGAATAGATCTGCTGGGAGAAGATGGTCCAGTAGTAGCCGACGCCCAGCGCCGTGCTTTCCACCCCCGCATTGGACCCCAGGTTGTCGACCCGCACGCCCACGTGGCCGGGTTTCACTTGCGTGCAGGCTCCCAACGTCATGGCCGCCGCAGCCGCCAGCAAAGCCTTACGCATCGTCGTCACCCCTGTGTCTGAAAGACGCGGCCAGGTTCCAGGCGAACCAGCATGCGCCGAACGCTCCCGCAACCAGCAGGCCGGCCGCCAGGATCAGGGCGGCGGTGCTGTGCAGGTCCACCAGCCACGGCGCCACCACCCGCAGCAGCACGAAGGCCGCCGCCAGGAGCGCGACCGCCTGGGCCGCCTTGACGAAGGCGTACCGCTGCCTGCGGCCGGCCGTGGGCCTGGCGCCTGTACCGGCGGGCGCCGGTCGCCGAACGGGAAGTCTGCGATCGTCGGCCATTTCGGGCAGTTCTAAACCCGCGCGTCACGCCGCACCACCCATCGTCGCGGGGCGGTAACCTCCTGTTCTCCATGGCTGTGCATGATCGTGGTTCACCCTCACGCCGCGCGCCGCGGGAAAGGACGCCTGCGGATGGGTGACGACGACGCTGTAACCCGCCGGGGCGGCGCCTCGGCGCCCTCGTCCATCTTCGACGCGCGCGCTTCGACGCAGGCCGCCTTCGAGGCCCTCGCCCGCTTGGCGCGCACCGTGCTGCAGCCCGAAGAGGCGGCCCTCCTGGACACGCTGGTGGACGAGCGCCAGCGCTACCGGTTGTTCACCCAGAACGTCACCGACGTCATCGCCACCTATGACGCCGCGGGCGTCTTCACCGACCTGTCGCCGTCGGTGATGGGCCTCCTCGGCTGCCGGCCCGAGGACCTGATAGGCCGCAAGACCTTCGAGATCATCCACCCTGACGACCACGCCCGCGTTCGCGCCGAGTTCGCATCGCTGGTGGCCCGGCGCGCCGCCTCCGAGCGTATCGAGTACCGGGCGTTGCGCGCCGATGGCGAGAGCGTCTGGGCCGAGGCGCACCCCTGCCCGATCTTCGATGCGCAGGGTCGGCTCACCGGCTTCCAGGACGTCGTGCGCGACATGTCGGCGAGGAAGGCGGCGGAGCTCGCCGCGCGCGAGGCCACCGCCTGCGCCGAGCGGGCGCTGGCCGTCGCCGGTGAGAGCGAGGCGCGCTACCGCCTGCTGGCCGACAACGCCAACGACATGATCGCCATCACCTCGCCGGCGGACTCGACCATCCGCTTCGTCAGCCAGGCCAGCCGCCGGGTGCTGGGCTATGAGCCGGAAGACCTCGTGGGCCGCACGACCCTGTCGCTGACCCATCCCGACGACATCGGTGGGGTGCTGCGCTTCTTCGCCGGCCTGATCGCCGCGGGCCCGTCGGAACAGCCCTCGCCCTACCAGTTCCGCGGTCTTCACAAGAGTGGCGAGTGGGTCTGGCTGGAGGGCCAGCCGCGCGTGCAATTCGATCAGGCCGGCGCGCCGCTGCTGCTCCAGGACGTCGTGCGCGACATCACCGAGCGCAAGCGGCTGGAGGACGAGCTGCAGGCGGCCCGGATCGCGGCCGAGGCTGCGGCCCAGGCCAAGTCGGACTTCCTGGCCAATATGAGCCACGAGCTGCGCACGCCCCTGACCGCGGTGATCGGCTTCGCCAACCTGATCGACGAGCAGCCGGAACTGTCTTCCCAGACACAGCTCTACGTACGCCGGGTGAAGACCGCCGGGAGCGCCCTGCTGGCCACGGTGAACGACGTGCTGGACTTCTCCAAGCTCGAGGCGGGCCAGGTGGAGATCTGCCCCTGGCCCGCCAGCCCCACCGAGCTGGTCGAGGAGGTGCTGGCGCTTTTCGGCGCGCAGGCCCAGGCCAAGGGCCTGCGCCTGCGCCTGAACGCCGCCGCCGCCTTGCCGGATCAGGTGGAGCTGGACGCCGACCGGGTGCGCCAGGTGCTCACCAACCTGGTGGGCAACGCCATCAAGTTCACAGCCATGGGCGAGGTCGCTGTGATGGTCGGCTACGACGATGGGCGCCTCGGCTTCGAGGTGCGCGACACCGGCGTCGGCATCCCGGCGGACCGGCTGGGCGTGCTGTTCCAGCGCTTCTCCCAGGTGGACGCCTCCTCCACGCGACGCCACGGCGGTACGGGCTTGGGGCTGGCCATCTGCAAGGGCCTTACCGAGGCGATGGGGGGCGCGGTGTCGGTGACGAGCGCGCTCGGCGTGGGCTCAAGCTTCGCGTTCCACATCCTGGCGCCGCAGGTGTGCGATAGTCCGGTCCCGGCGCCTGTCCTGCCCAAGGTGATCCGACTGGACGGGCGCCGGTTGCTGCTGGCCGAGGACAACGTCATCAACCGCGAGCTGGTGAAGGCGCTGCTTGCGCCCTACGACCTGCACATCGAGGCGGTGGAAGACGGGGAGCAGGCGATCTCGGCCGCCAGCCGGGCTCCCTTCGACCTGATCCTCATGGATC
>CAXTRP010000282.1:0-1007 GCA_964246615.1 uncultured Caulobacteraceae bacterium
GCCGACCGCTGAAGCTGTTCACGCTCCTAAGCCCTCTCCCCTTGATGGGGGTGGGTTGGGTGGGGGTGCAACGCCGCCCATAGCCGACGGTCCGCCACCGCGGCTGTTCAGCCAAGTCCCTGAACGGCGGCGCTGCACCCCACCCCTGCCCCTCCCCCATCGAGGGGGAGGGAAAAGGAGATCATCATGGGCGCGAAATCCACCTCCAGCCTGGCCAATCGCTACGTCGGCGTGCAGGTGCAGCAGAGCGTCAAGGCGGCGGTGATCCCCAGGGGCTGGGGCACGTTCCGCGCCTCGTGCAACCTGCTCGACTATCTGGACTTCAAGTCCACCGCCAAGTCTGCGAGCGCCGGCGGCAAGGGCGGGAGCGGGTCTTCCAAGACCTACACCTATAGCGCCAGCGTGGTGCTGGGCGTCTGCGCCGGACCGGTCGCAGGCGTGCGGACCGTCTGGCGCGACCAGTCCGTCTACACCGACGGCGCGACCAGCGCCCTGGCCCAGGCGGGGCTGAGCCTGATCCCAGGCGCCCTCGGCCAGGCGCCTTGGAGCTATCTGCAAGGCGCGCACGCCGACCACGCCATCGGCTACTCCGGCCTGGCCTACGCCTGTGCGGCGAACTACGCCCTGAACGGCTCGGCGACGGTGGCCAACCACGCTTTCGAGGTGCAGTCGGCTATCCGCCAACAGGCTGACGGCCAGACGCTCGACGACGCCAACCCCGCCGACATCGTGGCGGACCTGCTTGCGGGCGTCCCGCAGTGGCCGCCGGGCGCGCTGGCCGAGCTGAGCGGCTACGCCACCTACTGCCTGGCGGCCGGCCTGCTGCTGTCGCCGTTTCTCGACGCCCAGCGCAGCGGCGCGGACGTGCTCACCGACATCCTGAACGCTTCCAACGCCGACGCCGTCTGGTCGGACGGGACGCTGAAGATCGTCCCCTACGGCGACACGCCGGTCAGCGCCAACGGCGCCAGCTGGTCGCCCGACCTCGATCCGCTCTACGACCTCAC
>CAXTRP010000282.1:1017-4722 GCA_964246615.1 uncultured Caulobacteraceae bacterium
CGACTTCCTCGCCACACCGGGCGAGGACCCCGTGCAGCGCGACGTGACCCGCGGGGCCGACGCCTACAACTCGGTGGAGGTCGAGTTCCTGGACCGGTCCCAGGCCTACGCCAGCGACATCGCGCCCGCCCGCGACCAGGCCAACATCGACGCCTTTGGCCTGCGCAAGCAGGATCCCGTGTCGCTGCATCTGATCTGCGACGCCGGCGTGGCGGCGCACGTCGCGCAGCTTATGGTTCAGCGCGCCTGCCACGTCCGCCGCAGCTACAGCTTCCAGCTGGACGAGCGCTACGGCCTGCTCGATCCTATGGACTTGGTGACCCTGACCAGCGGGCGGCTCGACCGGGTGCTGGTCCGCCTGACCCAGGTGAAGGAGGAGGCGGACGGCGCAATCTCCTGCACCGCCGAGGAGATGCTGGTGGGCGCGGCCCACGCGGCGCTCTACACGCGCCAGTCCGCCGGCGGCTACGTCTCCAATTTCTCGGCCGACCCGGGGCCGGTGTCGCCGCCGGTGCTGATCAACCCGCCCGCCGCCTACGTGGCGCAGGGCTTGGCGTCGGTGGTCGCCAACACGGGCGGGGTGAGCGCCACCTCGACGGGCTACGAGGCCTGGGCCGCGGTTGCGGGCGCGGGGTCGAACTGGGGCGGGTGCGAGGTCTGGGCCTCGTTCGACGACCTCAGCTACCAGAAGGTGGGCGAGGTGCAGGGCCGCGCCCGCTACGGCGTCTCCACCGCCGACTTGCCCGCAGGCCCCGACCCGGACACGCTGCATCCGCTGTCGCTGGACCTTTCCACCAGCCTCGCCGAGCTCGACCCCGCCACGCAGGCGGACGCCGATGGCGGCGCAACGCTCTCGGTGATCGGGGGCGAGATGATCGCCTGGCGCGACGCGACGCTGACCGGCCCGCTCGCCTACCGGCTGGACGGCTACATCCGGCGGGGGCTCTACGGCACGCCGATCACAGACCATCCGGCGGGAACCGAGTTCGTCCGCATCGATACCGACGTGTTCCGCTACACCTACGGTTCGCTGCAGGCGGGCAGGACGCTCTATCTGAAGTTCCCGAGCTTCAACCTCTATGGCGAGGCGCTGCAGGGGCTGGACGGAGCGGTGGCCTACGAGATGCCGCTGACGCCCAACACGACCGCCTCCGTCATCGAGGTGCAGGCCTCGAGCATCGTCGGCCAGGGCGCGCTGGCGACGCTCGACACCGCCGACACCGCTCAGATCGCCCCCAACGCCATCACCTACGGCGCAACGCTCGACGCCAGCCCGAGCGTCACGGTGACCAAGGGCGCGGGCTACGTGCAGGTGGGGGAACTGATCTACCAGCCGAGCGGCGGGCGGCTGAAGGTCGACTGCCTGGTGGTGCTGGGCAATCCCAACAGCGGCGACGCCGGCATGCTGCTGTCGGTACGCCGCGGCGGGGTGGAGATCGACACCTTCCCGCTGATCGCGCGCGCCCTGTTCGAGACGCCGTGGACGCCCTTCGCCTTCGACGACGACGCCCCCGCCGGTCAGGACGTGGACTACACGCTGTGGGCGCAGATCCCCAACGCACCAGGCGCCGACAGCTGCACGGTGAACCGCGCCCGCCTCGCCATCGAGGAGTTCAAGCGATGAGCGCGCCCGACCCCCACCAGCGCCTGCGCGTGGCGATCTACGCCGCCGACGGCTCGGTGCGCGGCCTGCTGAGCGGCACAGTGGCGACCATCCAGGCCAACACGCCGCCGGGCGGGACCTGGCGCGCGCTGCCGGCTTCGGTGCGGAAGATCGGCGACGTCAGGCGCGCGGCGGCCCCCTCAGTCGGCTGCGCCGACAGCTCTCCCAAGGGGGGAGCATCTGAGCGCTGATGATCCTCCCCGCTGGGGGAGGGGGACCCCGCGCAGCGGGGTGGAGGGGGCTGCGCTGTGGCTTCCAGGGAGACACCATGCAGTACATCGAGTTCTTCGCGGTGCGCCACGACACGGGCGCGGTGCTGCCCAATGCAGCGCTGCAGGCCTTCGTCGCCGGCGGGTCCGCGCCTGTGACGCTCTACAACGAAGCCGGGCTGCCCCTAGGCACGCAGGTCTCGGCCGACGGATTGGGCAAGCTCGGGCTGGCGCTGCCGTTCGGCGCCTACGACCTGCAGATCTCGGCTGCGGCCTACGCGCCGCCCCGCATCAACGGCTTCAGCTTCGGCGATCCCATGTCGGCGGGGCTTTTCACCGAACTGGCCGGCCTCAGTGTGCCCGCGGGCGTCGGCCTGATCCAGACCACCGGCTACGGGCGCATCGGCGTAGGGGCCGCGCGCTACGCGGCCAGCGCCAACACCGGCGCGACGCCCTGGCGGGTGCAGACCGCCGACGGCCGCTGGTTCGAACTGGCCGAGCCCGCGCCGGACGTGGCCATGTTCGGCGCGATCGGCGACGGACAGGCGGACGACACCACAGCGCTCAACGCTAACATCGCCTATCTCAGCCAGCCGGTGAACGGCTCGACGGCGCGCGGCGGCGGGGTGGTGCGCCTGCGCGGCCGCATGGTGCTGCGCATCACCAGCCCGATCTATCTCAACGCCTTCGTGGTCATCGAGGGCGACCTCGGCGCCGGCGGCTTCTTCGAGGATTTCGCGCCCGGCGAGGCGAGCGGCTCGGGCCTACTGGCCGACTTCGACCTGCCGGCGGGCGGCGCCATAGAGGCGGTGGGCCTGATCGCCGCCATCGGCCAGCGCATCGGCCCTTCCACCTATATCCGCGGCGCGGACGTGGATGCGGGGACCTATACGCACCTGACCGGCTGCGGCCTGCGCAACCTGTTCGTCCGCTCGACGCGCGATATCGCCTTCTGCCCGATCCGGTTTGCGGGCGCACCCCAGTGGGTGCTGGACAATGTGACGGTGCAGGGTTTCTGGCATGGCCCGATCGCCAATGCGTCCTGGGCGGGGCGAGTCCCCAGCCTGTTCAGCCGCTGTCTCTACAGCGGGCTGATCCTGGACCAGGACTCCAACGGCTGCACACTGGGCGCGCTCTATCTTTCGGGCGATCTGGCCGGCGATCCGGCGACCACAACGCCGCCCGCCCGCGCCTTCCCCAACTGGCCGAGCTTCGGTCTCACCGACCCCAACAGCCAGCCGCCGAACGCCAACCTGTCGCGCACGGGCCTCTGCGTCTTCGCCGGCGATCCGGTGAGCGCGGGAAGCCTGATCCTGGAAGGCTGGAACGTGGCGGCCAGCGTCTACTCCTCCGGCCTGTCTGCGGCGGTGCTGGAGTGCGAGTCCATCTCCGACCACAGCTTGAGCGTCTACGCGTCCCGCGTCACGGTGGACAACCTGTTCGCCTACACGCCAGGCAAGCCGCTGGTGTACGCCGGCGTGGGCGCCGACGTCAGCCTGGGCGTCGCGGAGTGGGTCAGCGGCTTTTTCAGCCAGCCCGTGGCCTTCTGGTCCGCCTACGCCGACAGCCTGACGATCCGGGGCGTGCGCAGCGCCGCCTACCCGTACGCCAACGGGGTGGTGACCTGGCCCGAATTCGAGCTGCAGCCGTTCAACGACCTCTATGTGGACGGCGTCGCGGGAAACGATGCGCGGATCGGCTGCGCGGCCTCGTCGCCCCTGAAGACCATCAACGCGGCGCTGACGCGCCTGCGGCCCGACAAGCTGAACCGCCTCTTCCTGGCGCAGGGTCAAACCTTGACAATGACGGCTCCTGTGGTAGGCTACGTGTATG
>CAXTRP010000283.1:0-4722 GCA_964246615.1 uncultured Caulobacteraceae bacterium
ATCGAACACATGCTGGTGCGCTGAGGGTCTCGGGATGGCCGGCCTAGCGACCCACAACGAGACAATGATCCGATCAGGAGGCCCAGCATGAGACTCGAGACCCAGGCCCTGCACTCGGGCTTCGACTCCGATCCCACCACCCATGCAGTGGCGGTGCCGATCTACCAGACGGCCGCCTACGCCTTCGACAGCGCCGATCACGGCGCGGCCCTGTTCGACCTTGAGGCGGAAGGCTACCGCTACAGCCGCATCGCCAACCCCACGGTCGCCGTGCTCGAGGAGCGGGTGGCGGCCATGGAGGGCGGGGTGGGCGCGCTGGCCGTGGCCAGTGGCCAGGCCGCGCTGCACTACGCCCTGGTGAATCTGGCCGACCACGGCGGGAACATCGTCTGCACGCCCCAGCTCTACGGCACCACGCACACCCTGTTCTCCCACGTGCTGCCACGCCAGGGGATCACGACCCGCTATGCCGAGAGCGACCGTCCCGACGCCATCGCCAAGCTGATCGACGCCGACACGCGGGCGGTGTTCTGCGAGAGCATCGGCAACCCCGCCGGCAACATCGCCGATATCGAGGCGCTCGCCGCCGTCGCCCATGCGGCGGGCGTGCCGCTGGTGGTGGACAATACGGTGGCCACGCCCTGCCTGCTGCGGCCGATCGACTATGGCGCGGACGTGGTGGTGCACAGCCTGACCAAGTTCATGGGCGGCCACGGAACGACGCTTGGCGGCGTCATCGTGGACGCCGGCCGCTTTGCCTGGGAGCAGCACGCCGAACGCTTCCCGGCGTTCAACACGCCGGACGCCTCCTACCACGGCCTGATCTATCGGGAGCGGTTTGGGGCCAGCGCCTACATCGCCCGCGCCCGCAGCGTGTACCAGCGCACCATGGGCGCGGTGCTGGCGCCCATGAGCGCCTTCCAGCTGATCCAGGGCATCGAGACGGTGGCGCTGCGCATGGAGCGGCACGTGGAGAACGGCCGCAAGGTGGCCGATTTCCTGAAGGGTCATCCCGATGTCGCGTGGGTCGCTTACGCCGGACACGCTGACAGCCCTTATTACGATATGGCGCGCAAGTATCTGAAAGGGCAGGGTTCGTCGCTCCTGACCTTCGGCGCGGTGGGAGGTCTGGAGGGCGGCAAGGCCTTCTACGATGCGCTTGGTCTGATCAAGCGGCTGGTCAACATCGGCGACGCCAAGTCGCTCGCCTGCCACCCCGCCTCCACCACCCACCGCCAGATGCCGCCTGACGCGCAAGCCAAGGCGGGCGTGCGGCCCGAGATGCTGCGCATCAGCGTGGGCATTGAGCATATCGACGACATCCTGGCCGACCTGGACCAGGCCCTGGCGGCGGCGCGCCGGGCTACGCGCCGGCCGCTGGCGGCTTGACCCCGTTGCAGGCCGCCTCCGGGATGAAGTTGGCCGAACGTCGCCGCTTCGGCGCACCAGGTCTCGCCTTCGCGGGAGATCGCCGCCGGCTGCGGGTCGGCCTGGTGAACAACATGCCCGATGCGGCGCTCGCCGTCACCGAGCGGCAGTTCCGTAGCCTTATGGAGGCTGCGGCGCCCGAACGGACGGTGGAGCTGCAGCTGTTCCACAACCCTGAGATTTCCCGTGGTCCTGAAGCGGCCACGCGGCTTCGCGCGCGCTACCGCCCCGCTGAGGAAATCGAGAATGCGGGGCTGCACGCCTTGATCGTCACGGGCGCGGAACCCCGCGCGGCAAACCTTCGAGAGGAGCCGTTCTGGCCAAGTCTGCAGCGCTTGGTCGATTGGGCGGGGACGACGGGCGTCCCGACGCTCTGGTCGTGCCTGGCCGCCCATGCGGCCGTGCTGCACCTGGACGGCGTCGCGCGGCGACCGCTGGCGCAGAAGTGCAGCGGCCTGTTTGCGGTGACGCCTGCAGACGCCTCGGCGGCCGATCCGCTGCTGGCCGGTCTCGATCTCAGCTGGGTGACGCCCCATTCGCGCAGCAACGGCCTGGACGAGGACGAGCTGATTGGGTGCGGCTATCGCATACTCACTCATGGGCCAAATTTCGGGGTGGACGCGTTCGCGCGCGTCCATAGCCGCAGTCGGTTCCTGTTCCTTCAGGGCCATCCGGAGTACGACGCCAACTCTCTGGCGCTGGAGTTCAAGCGGGACCTGCACCGCTATGTGGATGGGCTGCGGCCCGAGCCGCCGGCTGTCCCTCACGACCTCTTCGCCGCGGCCACTCTCGGCCGCATGGAGGCGCTGGTGGATGCTGCCCGGAACGGCCGGGGTGATGCGGCGACGCAGGGTTGGCCGGCATCTTCAGCGCTGGGGCTTACGGCGAACACCTGGCGGGGGCCGGCCGCGCGGCTGGTGCGCAACTGGCTGGCGTCGTCCCTGGTGGAGAACACGGCCGAGCGACTTGGCGAGGCGTTCGAGGCGGTCAGCTTCTCCGCTTAGGCCGAGGGGTTGGAACCTCCGGCCGGCTTCCGCTTACAGCAAGGCGACGGGGTGTCCCGCCAGGCAGTGCAAGGCCCACTCCATGACCCAGACCGCCCTTGTCACCGGCGCCAGCGCCGGCTTCGGCGACGCCATCACCCGGCGGATGGTCGCCGACGGCTACCGCGTCATCGCCTGCGCCCGACGCACCGACAAGCTGCAGGCGCTGCGATCCGAGTTGGGCGAAGCGGTGCTGCCCTACGCCCTGGACGTCACCGACCTGAAAGCGCTGGCCGCCCTGCCGGACGCGCTGCCGGAGGGATGGCGCGAGGTGGACCTGCTGGTGAACAACGCGGGTCTCGCCAAGGGGGTCGCTCCGGCTCAGAGCGCGGACTTGAAGGCCTGGGACGAGATGCTGGCGGTGAACGTGACCGGCTTGATGCACCTGACCCATGCGCTTCTCTCCGGCATGGTGGCGCGCGATCGGGGGATGATCATCAACCTCGGCAGCACGGCGGCCAACTACGCTTATGCAGGCGGGAATATCTACGGCGCGACAAAGGCTTTTGTGGAGCAGTTCACCTTAGGACTGAAGGCGGATCTGATCGGCACCGGCGTGCGGGTCAGCTGTATCGAGCCGGGAATGGTGGGCGGTACCGAGTTCAGCGCCGTGCGCTTCGACGGCGACAAGGCCAAGGCCGATAAGGTTTATGAAGGCGCCGACCCCCTGACCGCCCAGGACATCGCCGAGACGGTGGCCTGGATTGCAAGCCTGCCGGCGCGGATGAACGTCAACCTGATCGAGCTGATGCCCACCTGCCAGGCGCCGAGCGCCCCGGCGATAAAGCGGCGGTGACCAACCAGCTCACGTCGCGGGCTTGGGAACCGCTTCGAGGGCGCCGATGCACTGGCGCGCCTGAACACGTCGCCGGGTCGAAGGGACCTTGCCGCCTTGCTTCGGCCGGCGGCGCGGCTTAGCGAGGCGGTATGAGTTGGCTGAACGACCGCCGCACGCTGGCGGGCTTGGGCGCTGCGGGCGCGGTGGTGCTGGCGGTGGGCGCAGCGCTCCTGCTCGGCCGCTCGCCCCGGTCCACCGACCCGATCCCCCCGGCCGAGAGCAGCAACATCACCGGCTCCACCGCGGGCGGGTTGAAGGTGGAGATGGGCAAGGCGCCCAAGGTGGAGTCCGACACCTCCGTGCGCTGCTTCGTCAACGGCCAGTTCGTGGGCATGCAGAGCGCCGCCGACTGCGCCCAGAAGAACGGCGTCGCGCCGGGGGGCCTGGATGTCGGGCTGGACCAGAGCGGCGCGATCGCAGCGGGCGGCGGCGACACCCGTCTGCAACCCCTGGCCAACGCCACCGACGACACCGACGCATCGGACGGCGCCGCCGCCGATCCTGCAGCCAGCGACCCGACCGCGCCGGCCCCAGCGCACAACACCTACGCCTCCGCGCCGCCGGCTGAGTGCCGGCGCTACACGGCGGGGGGCTGGCGCTCGGCAGGGCAGGGGGTGGGCCTGGACGCCTGCGTGCACACCCTGTTCGACGGCCGGTGCCCGGTTCCAGGCCAGGTGGTCTATGGCCGCTGGGGCGGGCTGACCTTGCGCGACTCGCCAGGCCGGATCGACGTGTCGGCCAACAACCGCGACTTCAGCCCGCTCGCGCCGCAGTACCCGGCCGACTGCTCGGTCCCCTCTCTTTGAGGCCGCGATGGCGAACCTAGTGAAACGATCGGCGGCTGGCGCCGCAGCGATCGCAGGCGCATCGCTGGCCTTGTCGGCCTGCAGCCCCTCGGTGGTGGCGCCGACCGACACGGGCGTGTGCTGGCACATCGTGGTCAACGGCAAGGGCCAGACGGGCGGCCAGGTGAGCGGCAAGTACCGCTTCTTCGTCCTGAAGCGGAACGTGGCGGACCTGGAGCATTGCGCCGCAGCGCTCGATCGCATGCGGGTGCAGTTCCTGAGCCTCGGCGGGTCGGCCCACGAGGTGGCCGGCGTCTACCAGGGGCAGTTCCTGTTCGTCGATCCACGCGGCGTCTTCTCCTCCAACGCCATGGACGCACCGGCCTTCCCGATGCTCACGCGCACCGCCGACGGCCGGCTGGTGCCCGAAGGCTCCGCGCCGCCGTCCTGACCGACCGCGCGGCATTGACTCATCCCGCCGCTTGCTGCGAACGTAAGCGGAACAGATTTACGCTCGAGACGAAGAGGACGGCCCATGGCTGGCAGCGTCAACAAGGTCATCCTGATCGGCAACCTGGGCAAGGATCCGGAGGTGCGGACCCTCAACTCCGGCGACAAGGTGGTGAAC
>CAXTRP010000284.1:0-4714 GCA_964246615.1 uncultured Caulobacteraceae bacterium
GGCAGTCGCGGTGTAGGCCACGGCGGGTCTCCTCGGGGCGGTGTGCGGGCTGAACTTGGCGGAGCGGTGGGAGGATGCCAAGGCAAGGAAGCAAGGTTGAGGCTCTGCCTCAAACTCCGCCAGGGGGAGCCCCCCTGGACCGGCTTCCAGAAGCGCATCCCATCCAGGGTTGTAGGTCCTGGCGCTTTTTCCCCGGTGCTATAGACCGTGATCCAGCCATCCAGACCAAGGATGGACCGGAGAACGGTATGACCACGGGCAGCCTTTTCACCCAGTACTTTTTGCAAGATGGCATTCGCCAAACCGAAGCGTATCAGGTCCTCACTGCGGAGGCCGTCGCGCAGATCAAGGCACGCCTTGCCGAGCACTGGACGCTGTTCTCGTCCATGGCATCCCCTAGCGAGGCGGACACCGAAAGCCAGTTCATTTTTCCCGTGCTAGAGGAGTTGGGGTGGGAGTGGCTTGCGCAAGCGGTTGTTGACGGTCGCCGACGGGACGTCGCCGATGCGCTTCTGTTCGCTGATCTCGCCGCCAAGAACCGTGCGATGCCGTTGCCGCCGACGGCCCGCTTCGTCCACGGCACCGTTGTCGTCGAAAACGAGGCCAGCCGCACCAACCTGGATCGGGCGCCGGCAAGGGGCGAGGCGCCCTCCAGCCAGATCCTCCGCTACATGTCGCGCGCAGAGACGCAGTCCGACGGCGCGTTGGTGTGGGGCCTGCTGACGAACGGCGGCACGTGGCGGCTATACTTCAACCGCGCCACTTCCCGCTCCGAAGGCTTTGTCGGCATCAATCTTGGGGACCTGATAGACCCGCCACCGCTCGCGCCCACCCCGGTCCCGGACGGCGCACCCCCGGATCACTGGATGCGTGTCTTCCTGCTTCTGTTCCGCCCGGAGGCCTTCAGGCCTGAGGGTCCCGGCGGCGCGACCTTCCTGGATCAGGCGATGCAGAACGGCCGAACCTATCAGGCCCGCGTCACAGAAGATCTGTCGGCCGTCATCTTCAAACAGGTGTTCCCCAGGCTCGTGCGTGCCTTCGCACAACGCGACCCGAATGTGGACGTGGCCGACGCGGTTTGGAGGTCGGAGGCGCGCGAGGGCGCCATCCGCCTGCTGTACCGACTCCTGTTCCTGTTGTATGCTGAGGACCGCGACCTGCTCCCGATGCAGCATCCCGGCTACAGGGACAGCAGCCTTCGGAGGATGCGCGCGGAAGCGGCCCGCAAGATGGACAGCGGCCTTCCCTTCTCCGCGAGCGGGACGCGGGAATGGGCGGGGCTGCTCGCCCTGTCGCGGGCGGTGGCGAACGGCGACCCGGCCCTCGGCCTGCCGCCGTACAACGGCAACCTGTTCCGCGACCATCCCGACGACATCCTAGCCCGCGTGACGCTGCCCGACGCGGTGCTGATGGATGTCGTCGAGACCATGTCGCGCGAAACGCAGCCCGGCGCCGGCCGAAGCTGGATCAACTACCGCGACCTCTCGGTGCAGCATCTCGGCAGCATCTACGAGCGGCTGCTGGAGCAAGACGTGGTGGACGCCGGCCCGGCCGGGATCGACCTGCGCCCGTCGCCCTACGCCCGCAAGGTCACAGGCTCGTTCTACACCCGCGAGGAGCTGGTCCTCCTGATCTTCCGCCGCACCGTCAGGCCGCTCATCGCGGAACGGCGGTTGAGGTTCACCGCGCTGCTTGAGCAGCAAGCGGCCGCGCAGGACGTCGCTCCCGAGGACGCTCCGGATGCGGAACGGCGCCTCGATCCGGCCCGGCTTCGGGCGCTGGAGGCCTACGATCCCGCCGACGCCATCCTCGGCCTGCGCGTCTGCGACCCCGCGATGGGCTCCGGCCACTTCCTGGTCTCGCTGATTGACCAGATGACCGACGCCATCCTCGACGCGATGGCCGACGCCGCCGCCCTCGTGCCCGGCGGGTGCTACCGCTCGCCGGTCGCCGCCCGGATTGTCACGATCCGCGAGCGCATCCTGGCCAACGCGCGCGCGCATGGCTGGAGTGTCCGCGACAACGCACTGGACGACAAGCACATCGTGCGCCGCATGGTCCTGAAGCGATGCGTGTTTGGGGTGGACCTGAACCCGATGGCGGTGGAGCTGGCCAAGCTGTCTCTATGGCTGCACTCCTTCACCGTGGGCGCGCCGCTGTCGTTCCTCGACCACCACCTGCGCATCGGCGACAGCCTGTTTGGCGAGTTCGTCGGCAGCGTAGTCGCCCGGCTGCGCGAGGAATACGGGCTCGCGATCTCCCAGGCCGTGGTGTCCGCGCAGGACGCCGCCGTCGGCATGGCCAGCATCGAGGCGAGCGCGGACGCCGACATTGCCGAGGTCGACGCCAGCCGTGTCGCGTTTGAGCGCGTCGAGGCGGCGACCGCGCCGCTGCGCGCCTTTCTGGGCCTCTACCACGCCTCGCGCTGGCTCGCGCCGGTTGGCGACGTGGACAGGATCGCCCGCAAGGTCTTCTTCGGCGGCGGCTACGGCGACCCGGTGCATATCGCGAACGGCGCGACGATGCGTGCCCCCGTCGACGCTGGGTCCTGGGCCAGGAAGCCGAGCGTCGCCAGGCCCGTCCCCATCACCGCCGGCGAGGCCTACGCCGCCGCGACCGCGTTCGTCGCACAGGCCCGCGCCCTAATCGCCGAGAGCCGCTTCCTGCACTGGGAGGCCGCCTTTCCGGGCGTGTGGGAGCGCTGGGAGACCGCATCCCCCACCGGCGGGTTCGATGCCGTGATCGGCAACCCGCCCTGGGACCGCATCAAGATGCAGGAGGTCGAGTGGTGGGCGGCGCGGCGCGACGAGATCGCCCGGATCAGCCGTGCCAGCGACCGCAAGACGACTATCGCGTCGCTGCGCCGCGCGGACGATCCGATGGCCGCCGATTATGACCGTGCAGCCGCCCGTGCAGCCCGCAGCGCGGAGGTGGCGGCGTTCCTGCCCGCGCAGAAGGCCGACGGCACCAGCGTCGGCGCCTACCCGCTCTACCCGCTGTTCGCGCGCGGCGACGTCAATCTCTACGCGCTGTTCGTCGAGCGCGCCGGGCAGATCGTGCGGCCGGACGGCATCGTGGGCCTGCTGGTCCCCTCCGGCGTGGCGGCGGACAAGGGCGCGGCCACGTTCTTCCGCAGCATCGCCGGCACGGGACGGCTCGGCGCGCTGCTGGACTTCGAGAATGGCAGGCGATTAAAAGCACCTTTCTTCCCGCAGGTGCATCGGTCGTTCAAGTTCTCCGCCCTGGTGCACGGCGGCGCCGCGCGCCGCTACGCGCAAGCGGACTGCGCGTTCTTCCAGCAGGACGCCGAGGGGGCCGAGCGCGACGCCTTTGCCATCACGCCCGAGCAGTTCGCGCGGGCCAACCCGAACACCGGCACCGCCCCGGTGTTCCGCACGCCGCGCGATGCGGAGATCGTGCTCGGCATCTACGGCCGCCTGCCGGTGCTGGTGGATCGCCGCGCCACCCCGCCGCGCGCCCTCTACAAAGTGGCCTATGCGCGCCAGTTGGACATGACCAACGACAGCCGCCTGTTCCGCAGCGACGAGGAGCTGGAGGCCGCGGGCGCCTACCCGGTGGCGGGCGGCGCGTTCGAGCGCGGCAACGCCCGCTTCCTGCCGCTGATGGTGGGCCGTTCCGTCCACCTGTTCGACCACCGCCTAGCCTCGGTGATGGAGGACGACGCCGAGGAGGTCGAGGCGCAGGCGGACGAGCCCGCCGATGCCCCGCCCCGCCGCGCCACCCGCACCCGCAGGACCCACAACCCGTATTCGAGCCGCCAGACCACGTCGGACGAGCACGCCGACCCGGCATTCAACCCGCGCCCGCGCTACTGGGTCGAGGCCTCCGAGCTGGCGGAACGCTGGCCGGAAGGCCTGGGCTGGGCGGTGGCGTTCCGCGACATCGCCAGGCCCACCGACATCCGCACAGTCATCGCCTGCGTCGTGCCGCGTGCCGCCTTCGGCAACACGCTTCCGCTGCTGTTGCCGGCATTGCCCGATCCTCCGCGGGGCAAGCCTCCGACGCCGGAGGCAACAGCGGCCTGGCGTGCGGCCTGCCAGGAGGTTGTCGCGGAGTACAGGCAGTCCGCCGCGCTGCTGGTCGGCAATCTCGGCGCGCTCACCCTCGACTACGTGGCGCGCAACAAGGTGCAATCCGCGCACCTCAACTCCTATATCCTGGAACAGCTCCCGATGGTGCCGCGCGCCGGCTTCGCGCGCCGCTTCGGCCAGCGCACCGCCGAGGCGATCGTACGCGAGGAGGTCCTGGCGCTGAACTACACCGCGCACGACCTGGCGCCGTTCGCCCGCGACCAGGGCTGCCAGGACCCGCCCTTCGCTTGGGACGCCGAGGACCGGCTGCGCCGTCGCGCCCGTCTGGACGCGGTGTTCATGCTGCTCTACGGGCTGGACCGCGACGCCGCGGGCTACGTGCTGGACACCTTTCCGATCCTGAAACGGCAGGAAGAGGGCCGGCATGACGGCCGCTATCGCACCCGTGACCTCGTGCTGCGCTTCATGGCCGCAATGGAAGCGGGCAACCCGGACGCCCGGGTCGCCGGCTGACGGCCTGCCCAGACTTGTGACTGGTCAGGCAGGCAAGGCCAGTGGCTCTGCCCCTGGACCCCGCCAAAGGCTGCGCCCTTGGAACGCATCACTGAAGTAAAGCCGGTCCAGGGGCGGCTCGCCCCTGGCGGGTCTGGGCGGAGCCCAGC
>CAXTRP010000285.1:0-4706 GCA_964246615.1 uncultured Caulobacteraceae bacterium
CGTCCTCGACGACGTGCCTGCAGGCCTGCCGGGCCTGGTGCGGGCGGTGAAGCTGACCAAGCGCGCCGCCAGAGTGGGCTTCGACTGGCCTGACGCCCTGACGGTCATGGACAAGCTGCGCGAGGAGACCGCCGAGCTGGAGGTCGAGATCGCCGCCGGCGACAAGGCCAAGGCACGCGAGGAACTCGGCGATCTGCTGTTCGTCTGCGCCAACCTGGCGCGCAAGCTCGACGTGGACCCTGAAGATACCCTGCGGGCCGCCAACGCCAAGTTCATCCGCCGCTTCGGCTATGTGGAGGCCACGCTGGCGGCCGATGGGCGTTCCCCAGAGCAGTCCGACCTCGCGGAGATGGACGCGCTGTGGGATGAAGCAAAACGCGCGGAGCGTGGCTGACCGCCTTCACGCCAATAAGGGCGCCCGATCATGCCGTTCGACGGCACAGACTTCGAGCCTGACCGCAGCCAGCCCAAGCCGCCTGCGCCGCGCGACACCGGGCTTTGCATCGCCATTTTCATGGTGGCCGTCGGCCTGCTGATCCTGCCGATATCGTTGGATGGGCTGATCGACCTGATCCACTACGTTTTCCGCAAGTGACCGGGCCAGCCTATTCCGCAGCCTGACGCGGATGGGCCGCGGGGAACAGGCGTTCAAAGCGGCCGCGCGCCTGACTGTCCAGCCGCACGGAAACCTGAAGCGCTCCGTCGTCAGCTTGATGACGCTCCGTCACCCGGCCGTTGCGGTACAGCCAGGCCAAGGCTTCGCCGGCGCCGGCAGGCAGTTCCAGGTCCAGCGGCTCTGTGTGATCCACACGATCCGCCACGGCCCGAAGCAAGGCCTCGCAGCCCTCCCCCGTCAAGGCCGACACCGGTAGCGCATCAGGCCCACCGACATCTTGAGCCCGGCGAGCACGGGCTTCTAAGGCGATGCGATCTTCGGCGGGAACCTGATCCAGCTTGTTCCAGACCTCGATCATCCGTTCCGGCTGAGCGTCGATGCCCAGCGCTTCGAGCACCGTCTCCACATCCTTCGCCTCCGCGGCGGTTTCCGGGCTGGAGATGTCGCGGACGTGCAAGATCACGTCGGCCTCCTGCACCTCCTCCAGAGTGGCGCGAAACGCGGCGACCAGTTCGTGCGGCAGATCGGAGATGAACCCCACCGTGTCGGACAGGATCGCAGGGCGCCCGTCCGGCAGCTTCAGCGTGCGCAAGGTGGGATCGAGGGTGGCGAACAGCATGTCCTGCGCCAGCACGCCGCCTTCGGTCAGCCGGTTGAACAGGGTGGACTTGCCGGCGTTTGTATACCCCACCAGCGCTACGGTCGGGTACGGGACCTTCTGACGGGCTGAGCGGTGCAGGGTGCGGGTGCGGCGCACCTCCTCCAGCTCCTTCTTCAGCTTGACCATGCGATCGGTGAGCAATCGCCGGTCCGCCTCGATCTGGGTTTCGCCGGGACCGCCAAGGAAGCCGAAGCCGCCACGCTGCCGCTCCAGGTGGGTCCAGGTGCGAACCAGGCGCGACTTCTCGTAAGACAGCCGCGCCAGCTCGACCTGCAGCTTGCCCTCCTTGGTGCGGGCGCGCCTGGCGAAGATCTCAAGGATCAGGCCGGAGCGATCCACCACCTTGGCGTTCCACGCCTTTTCAAGATTGCGCTGCTGAACCGGCGTGAGCGCATCGTCCACCACGACGACCGACGCGCCGATCGCCTCCACCTGCGCTGCGAGTTCGTCCACCCGGCCGGAGCCGAACAGCGTGGCCGGGCGCGTCGTGCGGATGGCGACCACCTCGGCGGCGCGTACATCCAGGTCCAGGGCCCGAGCCAGCCCGCAGGCCTCGGCCAAGCGGGCCGCCGGCGCCCGCATGCCGCTGTCCTGTCCGTGCCGCGGATGCAGCACCAGCGCGGCTTCCACCGGCGCGCGCCGGTCGATCGCGCCTGACTTGCCGTGATGGGTCGAGGAGGTGTCGCTCTCGTCTCTGCTCAAACGTCTTCGCTTTCGACCGGGGGCTCGTAGAGTTGAACGGGCTGGGCCGGCATGATGGTGGAGATGGCGTGCTTGTAGACCAGCTGCGACTGGCCATCACGGCGCAGCAACACACAGAAGTTATCGAACCAGCTCACGACGCCCTGCAGCTTCACCCCGTTGACCAGGAAGATGGTGAGCGGCGTCTTGGACCGGCGCACACTGTTGAGAAAAGTGTCCTGAAGGTTCTGCTTCTTTTCAGTTGTCATTGTCGTCCTTCGTCTTCTTCTTGTTTCAGCAGACCAAAACGTCCGCCACACAAAGTCGGAGGTCGCGCCGCTTGCGACCGCCTAAGGCCAACGCCCGCCAGCCACTCAGATGGCTTCGCGACGCGCCTGATCCAGATATAGGGCGCGCAGCCGCAGGGTGACAGGACCCGGTTGACCATCGCCCACCGTCGCCTCGTCCACCTTCACCACTGGAGTCAGGAAGGCGCTTGCGGCGGTGAAAAAAGCCTCCCGCGCGCCCTTGGCCTCGTTCACGGTGAAAGGCTGTTCGTCCACCGGCATCTGCAGCTCGCCAGCCAGGCGCACGAGGTTGGAGCGGGTGACCCCGCGCAGGATGTTCGCCGCCGTATCCCGGGTGCGCAGCCGCCCTTGCGCATCCACGATCCAGGCGTTGGTGGAGGCGCCCTCGGTCACCCGGCCTTCGGCGTCCACCAGCCAGGCCTCGTCGGCGCCGGCCTCATGCGCGGACTGTTTCGCCAGAGCGTTGGGCAGCAGCCCCACCGTCTTGATGTCGCAACGGCCCCAGCGCTGGTCGGGGCGGGTCACCACGGCGACGCCCTTGGCCGCGCCTGCTTCCAGTTTGGCCAAGTCGAGCGACTTTGCCGTGATGACCACGGTTGGCGGTGTGTCGGCGAGCGGAAAGGCATGGTCTCGGGCCGCCGTCCCTCGGGTGATCTGGAGATAGACGATGCCGTTGGTGACGCGGTTGCGCCGGACGACTTCGCGCAGAATGGCGAGCAGCGCCGGCCGCGAGCGCGGGCTGGCGATGCGCAACTCTCCCAGGCTCCGCTCCAGCCGTGCGAAATGTCCCTCGGCGTCAGATAGCCGCCGGTCTAGCACCGCCCAGACCTCGTAGACGGCGTCAGCGAATTGGAAGCCTCGGTCCTCGATGTGGACCACCGCGTCCGGCTGTGGAACGTAGCGCCCGTTGACGTAGGCGATCTTCATCCCCCCTCCCACCAGAAGAGGGAGAACAGTGGGACCTGCATCCTTAATCCTCCTCGTCGTCCGCCCCGCCTCGCAGCGGCGCCACCCCTAGAGACTTCAGCTTGCGGTGCAGGGCCGAACGCTCCATGCCGATGAAGGTGGCGGTGCGCGAAATGTTGCCGCTGAAGCGCAAGATCTGGGCGGTGAGATACTCCCGCTCGAACACTTCGCGCGCATCGCGAAGGGGCAGGGCGATGATCCGTTCCGGCCCGACCGAGCCTGCGATGCCGGCGGCGGCCACCTCGGCCGGCAGCATTTCGGCGGTGATCACCTCACCGGGGTCGCCCGACGCCAGGATCATCAACCGCTCCACGTTGTTGCGCAGCTGGCGTACGTTGCCAGGCCAGTCGTGCACCTGCAGCGTGGCGATGGCGTCGTCGCCGAGGATCCGGCGAGGCAGGCCCGTGGCCTCGCTGATCCGGCCGATGAAGTAGTCCACAAGCTCGGAGATGTCCTCCCGCCGCTCGCCCAGCCCCGGCACCCGCACCGGCACGACGTTAAGGCGGTGGAAGAGGTCCTCGCGGAAGCGCTCACCCTCGATCTCGTCACGCAAATTCTTGGACGTGGAGGAGATCACCCGCACGTCCACCTGCACGTTCTGCTCGCCGCCGACCCGTCGGAATCGCTGTTCCACGAGCACGCGCAGGATGCGGCCCTGGGTCTCCCGCGGCATGTCGGCCACCTCGTCCAGGAACAGGGTGCCGGCGTGGGCGCGCTCGAAGGCGCCGATCTTCTTGGGGCGGCCACCCTCCCCTTCCTCGCCAAACAGCTCCAGGTCCATACGCTCAGGCGATATGCCGGCGGCGGACAGCGCCACGAACTCGCCCCGCCCCCGCGGACTGGCGTCGTGGATGAAGCGGGCGACCAGCTCCTTGCCGGAGCCCGGGGGACCTGAGACCAGCACGCGGCTGTTGGCGGGTGCGATCTTGCCGATCATCGAACGCAGCTGCTGCATGGAGGCGGAGCGGCCGATCAGGGCCTCGGGCGAGATGGCCTGGGCCCGCAACCGCCGGTTCTCGCGCCGGAGCGACGTCGTCTCCAGCGCCCGCTCCACCATGATCAGCAGCCGGTCGGCCTTGAAGGGCTTCTCCAGGAAGTCGTAGGCCCCGCGCTTGATGGCCGAAACCGCAGTCTCGATGTTGCCGTGGCCAGAGATCATCAGCACCGGCATGTCGGCGTCGAAGCCCTTGACCACATCAAGCAGCTCCAGCCCATCCATGCCGCCGCCCTGCATCCAGATGTCCAGGATCAGGAGCGCCGGGCGCCGGGCGCGGATCACCGCAAGCGCGGCTTCCGCATCTGCGGCGGTGCGCACGCTGTAGCCCTCGTCCTCCAGGATGCCGCCGACGAGGTCGCGAATGTCCGCTTCATCGTCAACCACCAGGATGTCGGTCGCCATCTAGACTCCTTGCATCGCGGTCAGGCGCACGGGCGCTTCGGCCCTGCGAGCCACCGCCGGAAACTGAAGCCGAGC
>CAXTRP010000286.1:0-1965 GCA_964246615.1 uncultured Caulobacteraceae bacterium
GTCACGGGATGGGACGGCTTGGCTGTGGCGGCGCTGCTGGCGTTCTGGGCTGCAGTGCTGCTGGTGCGCTACGACGCGGCGCCCCTGCAGCTCTGGGATGAGAGTCGCAACGTCAACAGCGCACTCGAGATGGCGCTGCACGGCCGCTGGCTGACGCCGACCTATGGCGGCGTGGTGGATCACTGGAACACCAAGCCGCCGCTCCTGATCTGGGCCATGGCCGGGTGGCTGCGGCTTGGGTTGCCGCCGCTCATGGCCATGCGGCTGACCTCCTGGCTGGCGGCGGCGGCCACGATGCTCAGTGTCTGGGGCGTGCTGCGCTTCGCCTGCAAGGACGCCGTAGCGGCGTTCGTGGGCGCGCTGCTGCTGCTCAGCGCCATGATCTATATCGGGCCCCACGCCGCGCGCACGGGCGACTACGACGCACTGGAGAGTGCGTTTTTGCTCGGCTACGTGCTGGCCTTCTGGCAGGCGTTCGAGAGTGGACGCACACGCTGGCTGTTCTTGGCGGCCGTCCTATTAGGACTGGGCGTGCTCACCAAGGGGGTGGCGGCGATCCTGCCGCTGCCGGGGCTGGGGCTCTACGCGCTCACCCGTCCGGTCCAGCTCCGGACCTTCCTCAAGGACCCGCGAACCTGGGCGGCGGCGGCGGTGGCCGTCCTGATCGGCGGCGGTTATTACCTGAGCCGGGAGAGCTATGACCCCGGCTACCTGCGGGCCGTGGCCGACAACGAGCTCGGCGGCCGGTTCCTGAAGATCACCGAGCACCACCAGGGCAGCTGGCACTTCTACCTGCGCACGTTGATGGAGTGGGCGGAGCCCTGCACCCTGCTCGCGCCCTTGGGGCTGCTCTGCATCTTAGGACCCAAGGGACCGCAGAAGAGCCTCACCCTGGTCGCCGGCTGCGCCGGAGCGGCGCTGCTGCTGGTGCTGTCGGCGTCCAAGAGCAAGATGGAATGGTACGCCACACCCCTGGCGCCGATGTTGAGCCTGATCGCGGGCCTGGGCTTCGCCGAGGCCATGCGACGGCTTGCGGCCGTCCGCTCCGTCTGGTCGTCCGCCGCCAGGGCCTTGGCGGTGCTGGTCCTGGTGGCGGGCGTGGCGGGGGGGCTATGGTTCGCCCAGGTTTTCGTTCCGTCCCAGGCCGCCCCCCGCATCGCCGCCCAGCTGCTCTACGGTCCCTTCCTGAAGGGGGTCCGTGCGCAACGCCGCTGGTCCGAGGCGACGATGGTGGACGGCGGCCTGCACAACGATGCAGGCTTTGTCGCCTACAACCCCATGCTGAAGTTCTACGCCGAGCTGTCGGACCACAGCGGCCTGGCCGTCCCGGTCGTGCACAGCGCGGTGGGGTTCGGCTCCGGGCAAGTGGTGGGCAGCTGCGATCCCAGGGCGATCGGGGCGCTGCGTGCGCGCTACACCCTGCAGCCGCTGTTCTCCACGCCGGGTTGCCAACTGGTTCGGATCGCAGGCCTCACGGTCGGCTCGCGCGGTGCAGGCGTCCACACCCGTTCGTCATCCTGAGGCGCCCTCGCAAAGGGCGCCTCGGAGCACGTAGCGCCTGTCCTGACGGGCTCTCAGGCGTTGTAGCGCATGGCCTTGAGGTCGGCGATCAGTCCGGGACCTGTCGGCCGCCAGCCAAGCTTCGCCTGCGTCTGCACGCCGGAGGCCGGAAGGTCCATGCCCGCGAAGGGGCCGAGCCAGCCGAAATGCCCCATCGCCTCCTGCGGAGACAGGCTGGCTACGGGAACGTTCAGGCCCCGACCGATGACTTCGGCGACCTCGCGGACGCAGACGCCTTCCTCGGCGACGGCGTGATAGCGTGCGCCGGCTTCCCGCTTCTCCAGCACCAGCCTGTAGAGGCGGGCGACGTCGCTCACGTGCGCCGCCGGCCAGCGGTTCAGCCCTTCGCCCACATAGGCCGACAGACCCTTCGCGCGCGCGATCTCCACCGCAGGCGTGATGAAG
>CAXTRP010000286.1:1975-4693 GCA_964246615.1 uncultured Caulobacteraceae bacterium
GGGAAGGCGCACCACGGAGACGTTGACGCCCTTGGCCAGCATCGCCGCGCCGGCCAGCTCAGACGCCACGCGGGGATTGGGATTGTCGGCGTTGAACACGTCCTCGGTCGCCATCTGACCGGGCGCGGCGCTGCCCATGCCCGTCCCTGACGTGATCACCAGCGGCCGGTCCGATCCCATGAGGGCGCTGCCGAGCGCCTCGATGGCGCGGCTGTCCTTCTCGCAATTGGCCAGGAAGCGGGAAAAGTCGTGGTCGAAGGCGGTGTGGATGACGCCATCGGCCTTGGCCGCCCCGCTGCGAAGGCTTTCCGGGTCTTCCAGTTCGCCGCGATGCACCTCGGCGCCGGCGGCGCGCAGCGCGTCGGCCCCTGCGTCCGAGCGGGTCATTCCCAGCACCTGATGGCCGGCGGCGATGAGCTCCGGAACGATGTGCGAGCCGATGAAGCCGGTGGCGCCGGTAAGGAATACGCGCATGGGTCAGTCTCCAAGATCTTGCAGCATTGTGAACCCGGCGCGCAGGCTGTTAAAGTAGTGAGACTATCCGGGTATAAACGCTAACAGGGTGTCCTGACGTGTCTGACGGCAATCCGCTTGGCGCCTATTTGAAGACCCGCCGCACCAAGCTCGATCCCGCATCGTTCGGCGTCACGGGCGGGCGCAGGCGCACCTCCGGATTGCGCCGCGAGGAGGTGGCCCAGCGCGCCAACATCAGCGCCACCTGGTACACCTGGCTGGAGCAGGGGCGCGGCGGAAGCCCGTCGGCCGATGTGCTCGACCGGATCGCCGGCGCGCTGACCCTGACCGAGGTCGAGCGCGAGCACCTGTTCCTGATCGGCCTTGGCCGGCCGCCGGGAACCCGCTACCGGGCCAGCGATCCGATCACGCCGCGGCTGCAGCGCCTGCTCGACACCCTGGCCTACAGCCCCGCGATCGTGCGGACGGCGACATGGGACGTGGTCGCCTGGAACCGGGCGGCGGCGGCGGTTCTGACCGACTACGGCGTCCTGCCGCCCGACCAGCGCAACATCTTGCGGATGATCTTCTGCGACGCCCGGGTACGCGCCGTGCAGGCGGAGTGGGAGGCGGTGGCCCGCTTCGTGGTGAGCGCCTTCCGCATCGACGCCGCGCGCGCCGGGGCCGACGCGGAGGTCGCGCCCTTGGTGGACGAACTCTGCCGATCAAGCCCTGAGTTCGCGGCCATGTGGCGCGACAACGACGTCCGCACCCACGGCGACGGCCTCAAGCAGCTGCACCATCCCCAGCTTGGACGCCTGGCCCTCGAATATTCCAGCTTCGCTGTGGACGGTCGGCCGGACCTCAGCTTGATCGTCTACAATCCGGCCACCGCGACCGACCAGAAGCTGATCGAGTCCCTGCTCGTGGCGAAAGCCGCCATGGCGGCGGAGTGATCGCGGCCAGCGCTGATCAGTCGTCAACCGCGTAGTCGGCGCGTTCGACGTCCTCACGCGAGAGGCCGCGCATCAGCAGGAGCCGTTGCGCTTCCAGGATGAAGTCTGCGTCCTGCGGCGGGATCGTCCGGCGCCCGGACTCCCGTCCAGGGCGATGGATGCGGTAGCGAGCGATCTCCTCGCCCGCCAGGGTGATGATGGCCGTCCGGCTGAAGATCATGGGGCCGGGCGTTGAAATGGCGACGGGGCGGCGATCAGATGACCACCGCCCCGCCCGCGTTTTCAAGCCCTATGAGACCGGGCCTCAGGCCGCCAGGTCATAGCGGTCTGCGTTCATGACCTTGGTCCACGCCGCCGCGAAGTCGTGCGCGAACTTCTCGTGCGCATCGGCGCAGGCATAGACTTCCGCCAGCGCGCGCAGCTCGGAATGGGAGCCGAAGATCAGGTCGACCCGGGTGCCGGTCCATTTCACCGCCTTGGTCTTGCGATCGCGACCCTGGAAGGTGTTCTCCGACCCGGCGGGCAGCCACTCCACACCCATGTCGAGCAGGTTCACGAAGAAGTCGGTGGTGAGCTTGCCTGGCCGGTCGGTGAAGGCGCCGTCCTTCGAACCGTTGGCGTTGACGCCCAGGACCCGAAGTCCGCCGACCAGCACCGTCAGCTCCGGCCCGCTCAGCTTGAGCAGCTGCGCCCGATCGACCAGGGCTTCCTCCGGCGCCATGAACTGCTCGCCCTGGCGATAGTTGCGGAACCCGTCGGCGTGCGGTTCGAGCGGCGCGAACGACTCCGCATCAGTCTGATCCTGCGAGGCGTCCGTCCGGCCCGGCGCGAAGGCGACCTTCACCTCGACCCCGGCGTCGAGGGCGGCCTTCTCGATCGCCGCGCCGCCGCCGAGCACGATCAGGTCCGCCAGGGACACCCTCTTGCCGGCCGCCGAGCCGTTGAACTCCGCCTGGATGGATTGCAGCGTCTGCAGCACGGTGGCCAGCTCGGCCGGGTTGTTGACCGCCCAGTCCTTTTGCGGAGCCAGCCGAATTCGCGCGCCGTTGGCGCCGCCCCGCTTGTCCGACCCGCGGAAGGTCGAGGCCGACGCCCAGGCGGTGGACACCAGTTGCGGCACCGAAAGTCCGGACGCCAGGATCTTGGCCGTGAGGGCGGCGGCGTCCTGGTCGTCGATCAGCGGGTGGTCGTTGGCGGGGACCCGGTCCTGCCAGATCAGCGCCTCCTGCGGCGCCAGCGGGCCGAGGTAGCGCTCGATCGGCCCCATGTCGCGGTGCGTCAGCTTGAACCAGGCGCGGGCGAAGGCGTC
>CAXTRP010000287.1:0-4651 GCA_964246615.1 uncultured Caulobacteraceae bacterium
CAACAGGCTCGCACATAGCGTGATCCCGCGGTTCATCTTCGTCCACAAAGGTGTTGGTGCAAGATGAGGTCAGCCGACGGCGATGAGAAGCGCTGCTAGGCGTACCGCTGGGCGCTTGCCCCCGGAGAGGCGCATCTCTAAACCCGCCGCTTAGCCCTTATTCGAGATGGTTCCGGGCGCGCAGGTGCTGCGCGCCGGACCGTCGCTGCGCGCGCGAGCCTTGCCATGCCCAAGCGAACCGACATCACCTCCATCCTGATCATCGGCGCGGGTCCCATCGTCATCGGGCAAGCGTGCGAGTTCGACTACTCCGGCGTCCAGGCCTGCAAGGCGCTTCGGGCTGAGGGCTACCGAATCGTGCTGGTCAACTCCAACCCCGCCACCATCATGACCGACCCCGAGTTGGCTGACGCCACCTACATCGAGCCGATCACGCCTGAGATGGTGGAGAAGATCATCGCCAAGGAGCGGCCCGACGCGTTGCTCCCCACAATGGGCGGGCAGACGGCGCTGAATACCGCCTTGGCCCTGGAGGCTTCCGGTGCTCTCGCCCGCTACGGCGTCGAGATGATCGGCGCCCGCGCCGATGTGATCGACAAGGCGGAAGACCGGCAGAAGTTTCGAGACGCCATGGACAAGCTGGGCTTGGAGAGCCCGCGCTCCCGCGCCTGCCACACCCTGGCCGAGGCGGTCGAGGCGATAGAGTTCGTCGGCCTGCCCGCCATCGTCCGTCCGAGTTTCACCCTTGCCGGCACCGGCGGCGGCATCGCCTACAACACTGAGGAGCTGAAGGAGATCGTGGAGCGGGGCCTGGACGCCTCGCCCACCACCGAGGTTCTGATCGAGGAGAGCGTGCTCGGCTGGAAGGAGTACGAGATGGAGGTGGTCCGCGACGTGGCGGACAACTGCATCATCGTCTGCTCCATCGAGAACATCGACCCGATGGGGGTGCACACCGGCGACAGCATCACCGTGGCGCCCGCCCTCACCCTCACCGACAAGGAGTACCAGCGCATGCGCGCCGCCTCCATCGCCGTGCTGCGCGAGATCGGCGTGGAGACCGGCGGCTCCAACGTCCAGTTTGCGGTCAATCCGCGCGATGGGCGCATGGTGGTGATCGAGATGAACCCGCGGGTTTCGCGGTCATCCGCCCTGGCGTCCAAGGCCACGGGCTTTCCTATCGCCAAGGTCGCCGCGCGTTTGGCTGTCGGCTACACCCTGGACGAGCTGACCAACGACATCACCGGGGCCACGCCTGCGGCCTTCGAGCCGACCATCGACTATGTGGTCACCAAGATTCCGCGCTTCGCCTTCGAGAAGTATCCCGGCGCCGAGCCGCACCTGACCACGTCAATGAAGTCGGTTGGCGAGGTGATGGCCATGGGTCGGACCTTCAAGGAGAGCGTGCAGAAGGCGCTGCGAGGGCTGGAAACCGGGCTGACGGGGTTCGACGAGGTCGTGATTCCTGATGCAGATGCCCAGGATGAGGGCCAGGCGAAGGCGGCGGTGCGCCGGGTGCTCGGCCAGCCAACGCCGGACAGGCTGCGCGTGATCGCCCAGGCCTTCCGTCACGGCTTGAGCGTGGAGGAGATCGAGGCGGCCTGCAGCTACGAGCCATGGTTCCTGCGCCAGATCGAGGAAATCGTAGCGACCGAGGCGGCCGTGCGAGCGGAGGGGCTACCGGGGAGGAGCGCCTCAAGTTCCGGTGATGGTTCTTCTGGATCAGAGGGCGTGCTTGAGGACGCAAGACAGCTTCGCCGCCTCAAGGCCATGGGCTTCTCCGACGCTCGGCTCGCTAAGCTGACCACTTCGAGCGAGGGGGAGATCCGCGCCTTACGACATTGGTTGGGAGTGCGTCCTGTCTTCAAGCGGGTCGATACCTGCGCGGCGGAGTTCGAGTCTCGCACCCCATATATGTACTCCACCTACGAGACCGGCTTGCTTGGTCAGTCGGCGGAGGATGAAAGTCAGCCAACGGATCGACGCAAGGTCATCATCCTTGGCGGCGGTCCGAACCGGATCGGGCAGGGAATCGAGTTCGACTACTGCTGCTGCCACGCCGCCTTCGCGCTCGACGATCTCGGCATTGAATCAATCATGGTCAACTGCAACCCGGAGACCGTCTCCACCGACTATGACACGTCCGATCGTCTCTACTTCGAGCCTCTAACGGCGGAAGACGTCCTCGAACTGATCCACGTGGAACAGTCACGTGGCGCCCTGCTCGGCGTTATCGTGCAGTTCGGCGGACAAACGCCGTTAAAGCTGGCTCGAACGCTGGAGGTCGCAGGCGTTCCGATCCTCGGCACCAGCCCGGAAGCCATCGACCTCGCCGAAGACCGGGAACGGTTTCAGCAGCTTATGCAGGCTATCGGGCTACGTCAGCCCGTGAACGCCTTCGCTCGGTCGCCAGAACAGGCGTTTACCGCAGCTCGACAAGTCGGTTATCCCGTCGTCATTCGACCATCCTACGTGCTCGGCGGGCGCGCCATGGAGATCGTTCGGGATGACGATCAGCTTGCTCGCTATGTCCGGGACGCCGTTCAGGTTTCAGGCGACTCGCCGGTACTGATCGATCAATACCTGTCGCGCGCCACCGAAGTGGACGTCGACGCCATCTGCGACGGCGAGCACGTCTTCGTCGCCGGGATCATGGAACACATCGAGGAGGCGGGTGTGCATTCCGGTGACAGCGCCTGCTCCCTGCCGCCCTTCTCGCTAGCGCCGGAGACGATCGCCGAACTGAAAAGCCAGACAGAGCGCATGGCGTTGGCGCTGAACGTCCGTGGGCTGATGAACGTCCAGTTCGCAATCGAGGAGCCTCACGGAGCGGAGCCGCGCATCTTCGTGCTGGAGGTCAATCCTCGTGCTTCACGCACTGTGCCCTTCGTCGCTAAGGCGATCGGCCATCCCGTGGCCGCCATCGCCGCCAAGGTCATGGCGGGTGAACGCCTCTCAACCTTCGATCTTTCCGACCGGCCCCTGGACCACGTGGCGGTGAAGGAAGCGGTGTTCCCCTTCGCCCGCTTCCCCGGCGTGGACACCGTGCTCGGGCCAGAGATGCGCTCAACCGGTGAGGTCATGGGCCTGGATTGGCGGCGAGAGGAGGAGGCCCCGTCCGCCGCCTTCGCCCGCGCCTTCGCCAAGAGCCAGCTCGCCGGGGGTACGAAGCTCCCGGCGCAGGGCGCGGTGTTCGTTTCTGTGAGGGACGCGGACAAGGACTTCATCCTGGAGCCCGTCCGCATCCTGTCGGCGCAGGGTTTCGGCATCGTGGCCACAGCCGGCACCGCCGCCTTCCTGCGCAGTGAAGGCGTAACGCTTGAAGTGGTGAAGAAGGTGTTGGAGGGCCGCCCCAACATTGTCGATCTGATGAAGAATGGCGACATCCAGCTCGTGTTCAACACGACCGAAGGCCGTCAATCGCTGCAGGACAGTTTCTCGCTGCGGCGAACCGCCTTGATGGGTAAGATCCCCTACTACACTACGACCGCCGGCGCCTTGGCCGCAGCTCAGGCCATTGTCGCCGTCGCGACCGGCGATCTGGAGGTCAGGCCTCTGCAGAGCTACCGCTAACGAGGGGAGGCCGCTGACTGGGGCGCCGCTGAGTAGCGGCGCTGGAACTCCGCTCATCGCAGCAGGTTGGATTCTGCTACTGAGGAGATGCGACCGTGACCAAGACGTTGAAGCCGGGCGACAAAGTGAAGTGGGACAGCAGCCAGGGAGAGGTCCATGGTACTGTAGAGAAGAAGCAGACAACTCCAACCAAGATAAAGTCCCATGAGGTGAAGGCGACAAAGGAAAACCCTGAGTACATCGTCAAGAGCGACAAGACAGGCGCCAAGGCGGCCCATAAGCCCGACGACTTGCGCAAGGGATGAGCGACCCCAGTCAACAGCCGGGATCGCGCGGACGTAGGGGCTTCAACTTCACGATCCTACAGTTGGTGCTGTTCGTCGGCGCGGGGGTGGTCGGGCTTGCCGCCTTGCTCGCAGGAGGCCTCGCGCTGGGATTGGCGTTGGCGGGCGCGGCGATGGTGGCGGTCTTGGCGCTCGTCGTGTGGATCGTCTTGGCCAACCTCGCAGGCGCCAGACCGCCGCGTACCTGAGGCGCTGTCAATCCGACCTTGCTCCCGTTGACGGGCCGGCTTATCGGACCCGCCGTCCCTTGCACCGTCAGGCGCTTTGGTGGGCGGCGTTGGATTGAGGGTCTCTGGGGGCGGTCATGCAGTTCGGGGTCAAGGTTCAGGATCGCGAGGTGGTCGCCTCCGGCGTGCTGGTGATCGGTCCGACCGATCGCGACATGCTGTTCAACCTGGACGGCATGGAGTTCCTAGTCCGGCTTTGTCCTTCACCCACGCCGATCGCGTTCCGTGTGGAGTTCGTGCGCCATAATCAGAAGCAGCTGATGATCGAGGTGCACGGCGCGTTTCCCGAGCTGACGGCCGCCTGGAAGCTCACGGGGATAGGAGAGGCGGGCGACCGCCGCATCGACCTGGACCTCATGGTCTATTCTCAGGCCGCTCAGCCGGACTGCAACCGCCAGGTGGGCTTCACCTTCACAGCGACACCGGGGTCGAACGCCGTTTCAAGCCCCACGTCACCGGGCGTGATCCGTTTGACCTGACGCCTGCGGAAAACCGCCAGCGGGCGGG
>CAXTRP010000288.1:0-4630 GCA_964246615.1 uncultured Caulobacteraceae bacterium
GATCATCCTCATCAGTCGCGAGGACTGGCCGGGAAGAGGTCGATCAGCAGTGTTTGGTGCAATGAGCAAGGTCGGGGTAGCTCGGCGCGCCTGGCAAAACCGCTTCGGTTGGAGCTGGCTTTTCTTCAGAAACGCACTCTGGATGGCCGCGCCTCGGGCTTAACAGGAGGAGCCATTGTGAGGAATGAATTGTTGGACAGCGGTCCTCGGGTTTCAGCCATGCTTCGGCTTCCGGTCCTGAGCGGGCTCGTTCTGGCGCTTCTTCTCGCGACGTCGGCCTGGTTGGCGTTGGAATATCGATCCCGGACGGGCTGGGCGACACACTCGATCGAGGTCCGGGGCGCCCTGGCCGGCGTGGTCAGCACCGTGGAGCAGGCCGAAAGCGGTCAGCGCGGCTACCTGCTTTCACACGATGATGTGTTTCTGCAGGGATATTACGCAGCAAGATTGCAGAGCGGTCCTGAACTCAAGCAGCTGGAACGGCTCGTCAGCGATAATCCCGACCAGCTCGCCGCTGCACATCAGCTTCAAAGCGCGGTGGAAGATCGCCTCCAATCTTTGGCGACAACACTGGCCCTGGATACCGTCACCGGGCCGTCCGCGGCTGAAGCCAGAGTTCGGAGCGGCTATGGCTCCCGCGCTATGGCCAGGGTGCGCAACCTCTCGGCGCAGATGCAGCGCGAAGAGGATCAACTTTTGGTCGTCCGGAGGGAGGCGGCAAATCGGGCTGGCTTTCTCCTGCTGGGAATCATCGGTCTAAGCCTCATCCTCACGGGGGCTGTAGTGATGGCGTGGCTAAAGAGCGCCAGATCGAGTGCGCGCGAGCTCGCCCGCCTCAACGAGGGGCTGGAGCGGACCGTCGCCGTGCGAACCCGCGAAGTGGCCGAAAGCGCGAGGTTCCTGCAGCTCATCCTCGCCAGCGCCACCGATTACGGCATCATCACGACCGAACTCACAGGAACAGTGACGAGCTGGAGCGCCGGCGCTGAGCAGATGTTCGGCTGGTCGGCCGACGAAATGGTCGGGCGCGATATCGCCGCTATCTTCACCTCTGAAGACCGCCAAGTTGGGCAACCGAAGACGGAGCGTCGCTTCGCCAGCGAAGTCGGCGCCGCACGGGATGAGCGCTGGCATTTGCGTAAGGACGAGACCCGCTTCTGGGCCACCGGCGAGATGCAGCCGATGCGCGACACCTCAGGAACCGAGGTGGGCTACCTCAAGATCGTGCTCGACCGTACCGAGGCGCGCCGCACGCAAGAGGCGCTGGAGACCAACCGGGGCCGCCTTCAGGCGGTGCTAGACACAGTGCCCGTTGGTGTGATCACCGCCGAAGCGCCCAGCGGTCGTATCGTGGACGGCAACGCCCAGGTCGAGCATGTTCTGGGTCACGCTATCCACCTTTCGCCCGACACCCATGCCTACGGAGAATGGGTTTCCTTTCACGAGGACGGCCGTAAGGTCGAGGCCCAGGAATACCCTCTGGCGAAAGTCATCGCCGGGGCGCCGCGGGCGGAATTAGAGTGTCGCTACCAACGGGGCGACGGCCGGCTCGCCTGGATCAGGTTCATCGCCGCACCGATTCTCAACCCGGAACGCATTATCATTGGTGGCGTGGTCGCCTCGCTCGACATAGACCGTGAGAAGCGGGCCGAAGAGGCGCTGCGGGTCGCCATTGCCTCGCTAGAGAGCGACGTCGCCAAGCGCACGGCCGAGCTGACGGCCAGCAACCGCCAGCTCGTCGCCGAGATGGCCCGTCGCGAAGGGGCGGAGGAGCAGATCCGCCAGCTGCAGAAGATGGAAGCGGTTGGCCAGCTGACCGGCGGCATCGCGCACGACTTCAACAATATGCTCGCCGTGGTGCTCGGCGGCCTGACCCTGATGAAACGCCGGCTAGGCGCAGGCGACACCAATGTCGGCAAGTACGTGGACGCCGCACTGGAGGGCGCCACCCGCGCGGCTACGCTGACCAAGCGGCTTCTGGACTTCTCGCGCCAACAAGCGCTGTCGCCCGAACCTCTGAACACTAACAAGCTGATCGGCGGCATGAGCGAACTTTTTCACCGAACGCTGGGGGAAGAAATCCGGCTGGAGACGGTGCTCGCAGGCGGTCTTTGGCGGACACACGCCGACATTGGGCAGCTTGAGAACGCGGTACTGAACCTCGCCGTGAACGCGCGCGACGCCATGGACGGAGCAGGACGTCTCACGATCGAGACGTCGAACGCCCACCTCGACGAGGCCTATGCGCGGGGGCACGAGGGCGTCCTACCGGGACAGTACGTGCTGATTGCAATCACCGACACGGGGATTGGTATGCCCGTGGAGGTGGTAGCGAGAGCCTTCGATCCGTTCTTCACCACCAAGGGCGTGGGCCGCGGCACGGGCCTCGGCCTCAGCCAGGTGTACGGTTTCGTCAAGCAGTCTGGTGGCCACGTGAAAATCTATTCGGAGGCCGGTGAGGGCACGACGATTAAAATCTACCTGCCGCGCTTCTACGGCGTGGATGAGGCCCCGCCAACGTCGGCCTATGCGCCTCCTATAGAACTGCCCCTTGGGGCTCCTCAGGAGTTGGTTCTGGTGGTCGAGGACGAGGAGCGGGTGCGCGATCTCAGCGTCGATTCGCTTCGCGAACTCGGTTACACGGTCGTCCATGCTGATAATGCGGCGTCCGCCTTGCGCCAGCTGGACGCTCATCCCGAGGTGACACTGCTTTTTACCGACATCGTCATGCCCGACGTCAACGGTCGCAAGCTGGCCGACGAGGCGCTTCGCCGCCGGCCTGAGCTGAAGGTGCTGTTCACCACGGGATTCACACGCAACGCCGTGGTCCATAACGGCGTATTGGACGCAGGGACAAACCTTCTTCCCAAGCCCTTCACGATCGAGCAGCTCGCCACCAAGGTTCGCGCCGCCATCGGGGAGACACAGATGCCAGCGGCGAGTTAGGCAATCTAGCGGTGGCGCTTGCGTCCGCTGCCTCGAAGCCTGTGCTTCATAGCACCAGGCGAACTATTCGGGCCGAGCCTTGTCACAAGCGCTGCCGACGGGAGCCCCAGCGGCACCGTGACCTATAGCGACGTCGGCGCGAGCACGAGCAAGCGCTTTATAGTCAGATCGTGCAGCCCGGCATGGCCGGGTTAAACAATGGCTTCGAACAAATATATCGAGAATATCCAGAATAAAGGACGCGCCGCACCGGCGTTCTGCATAACCTTCCATGCAAAACAAAATATATTCACACTCGGTCTTGTTGCGTTGGGCTTAGCGCCGACTGCGGCCAACCCCGGCGGGTTTGGGCGAGCGCTGGCTCACAGCAGAGGCCAACGGCAAGGGCTCCCAGGATAGCTCCCAAAGGTGAGTCCTCAACGCTCCTTCATCAGCCAGGAGCCGCGCTATGCTTGCCCCTCGTACCCGTGAAAGACACGCCAAGATGATCCGCGAAGGAAGATGGCCTAGGTCAGCAGGCCTTTTAACGTGAGTTGGTCAGCTCGGCGGTTAGCCAGCCGACAATCAGGGCGTAGGGGGGTGTCAGCATGAAGGTCCAGGACGCCCAAGTCAGCCAACGCCTGCGGACTTCCAGAATGGCTTCGTTGACGATGACGCGGCGATCCAGCTCGCAAATCCAAAGGGCGCGATGCATCTCTGGATCGGCCGCGGCGCAGGCCTTCACTACCTCGGCTGGGGTCGACCCAGAGGTCTCAAATCGACGTGATCGGATGGCGACGAGAGAGAAGGCGGACACGAAGCTGAACCCGACCATGGCGATCAGGGATGCGGCGAGCACGGCCTTAGGATGGCCGGGGAGCGAGAGTGCGCCCGCTGCAAAGACGGCGGCGAGGGCAGCCAGTGAAACTGCAGTCGTGGTCATTAGAACGATGCGGCCGTCCTGAGCGGTCGCAAGCGCACACTGTTCGTTGAGGCGATGTTCGCCGCGGTCGATAGCCGCCGCCTGGGTCTCGCTCCCAAGCTTGGCGACGTCATCCGGCCTCAGTTCTGTTTCACCGGGGCTCATCATCTTCGGCCTTGGGTTTGGAGAAACGGCCGGCCAGATCACGTAAGCCGTCCAAGGCTCGCTGATCCACTTCATCGATCAGGCGGACGAAGTTAGACCTCGGCCCGACCGCTTCGTTCATACGGCCGCCAATGCGCCCCAGCTCGCTGACCAGACGGTTCAGCAAGGGCCCATCTTCAGGCTCGTCGCCGAGCCGATCGCGCACCGCCATGGCGATGAAGCCAGACCGGGTCATCCCTCCGCCGTGCGCCGCCGCATCCAGGCGCCGAAGCAGCCTCTCGCCCATGGTGATGTTGACGCGCAGCGGCACGTCCTCAACCTGCACCTCGATCAGCACCAGCATTTCACCGATCGCTGTGCGCGACTTTAGCTCGTCGCTTTCCGCCGCAGCCGGCCAGTCGTGCCCGTCCCTCTGCAGCCGCTGAAGCTCGGCCAAGAGCGCCTCGCGGGCTCGACTGGCCAGCACGGGCAGAGTGCGGGCTTCGACGTGGATCGTCGGAAAATCCAGGAAGCGGCCGACGTAGCCCGCATCGCAGTGTTCGTCGACTTTGAGGGCGTGGACAACGGTACTCATGATTGCTCGCTCGGCCGTGAAGGCGCCATGTGTAAAAATACTCG
>CAXTRP010000289.1:0-4616 GCA_964246615.1 uncultured Caulobacteraceae bacterium
CCCCGTCGCCTTTCGCCATTCGCGCAGATAATGGCCCGGATGGGCATCGTCGTCCGCCGCCATGTGCGCAGGATGCAAAATGTCGCTCCGGCTGTCCAGCCTCCTTTCCACAGCTCGCCAGAGTTGACTCGTCTGTACGTCTGGCGCACACATCACTCGTTCCTGTTTAGTTCTTTTCGGAGCCAGACCGATGTCCAAGCCGTCACAGGGCCTGCGCGCCCTCGCCTCCATGCTCGAGACCGTCACCCCCGAGCTCACGCCCGTAGCCCAGACCGCGCTCGCAGGCGCGGCCTCAAGCCTGCACCAGGCCGCCGACGCCCAGGCTTCGGCCGAGGCCGCCCGGCTGGGAGGCGCTGCGGCGGGGCCGTTGCTGGGCGTGTTCGCCAGCGCCATGGTCGACGGCTTCTTCGCCCTGTTCCAGGCGCGGCCGAACACGCCCGCAGGCCGGCCGGCCTGAGACCCGAGCGCGCCAAGGAGATGATCGCCCCCCGCTTCCGCCAGCCCCGCCAGAGCCTGTCCCCCGACCAGGTCGCCGACCTCGTGCGCATGCGCGAGCAGGGCGCCACCTGGAAGGAGATCGGGCGCACCTTCCGCAAGCAGGACCACGCCTGCAAGACCATCTTCACCAAGGCTATCGTCGACAAGGCCGGCGAGGGCGCAAGCGCGCCAGCCTGAACGCTCCGGCCGCCGGCCGGGGATGCGTGGGGCGGCGCCAGGTGCGTCGCCCCTTTTTTCAGAGTTCCTCGGGCGGGATCGGGCGGGATCGACGGTCCTCGTCGATGGCGACGAAGGTGAAGGTTCCTTGCGTCACCTTGAAGACCTCGCGCCCATCGCGACGGCGGCGCCACGCCTCCACCGACACGCGCATGGAGCTGCGGCCAACGTGCAGCAGGCGGGCGAACAGGCTGACCTCATCGCCCACGAACACCGGGCTGAGGAAGCTGATGGCGTCGATGGACACGGTCACGCAGCGCCCCCGCGCCCGGCCGAAGGCCACCGTGGCGCCAGCCAGGTCCATCTGCGAGACCAGCCAGCCGCCGAAGATGTCGCCTTCCGGATTGGTGTCTGCGGGCATGGCGATGGCGCGCAATACCGGCTCCTCCGCCGGCTGCCGCGCCTCACCGACCGTGGTCGCCTCGCTCATCGGCTGGTCGTGGTCGAGGTGGTGGATGTCGAGGTCGCGTCGGGAGGGACAGGGAGGGCCGGGACCTGGGCGTCGGTCCAGGCGACCACCTGGGCCAGGACGCGCTGTACGGCTGTGTCGTAAGCGGCGACGATGGAGCCGATCCGGTCCTCGGCCGCTGGGCTCCGCATGGCGAACACCTGCTGCTGCAGGCCCCCGCCATCCGGCCGCGTCAGGGTCGCGCGCACGCTCACCACCACGACGGGCGGCCCGGACGCCGCCGGGTCGTAGCGGGCGTCGAACTCCAGCCCGTCCAGCCGCAGCAGGGCGGAGGCGGCGCCGAGCTGGCTCCGGTCGATCAGGCGGACATGGGCGGCCTGCGCCTCGAAGGCCCGCTGCGCGTCCTCCTGCAACATCAGCACCGCGGGCGTCAGCCAGCGCGCTCCGGCGACGTAGGCGGCCTCGTCGCCGCGAAGCGTCAGCACCCCATCGCCCGTCGCCGCGCGCGGCAGCGTCACCTGCGACAGGATCACGCCGAGCGGCTCCGCCCCATGCAGCGCCGCGGGGGCTAGAGTCGGGGCCAGCGTCGGGGCCAGCGTCGGGGCTAGACCGGGAGCGACCAGCGCGAGGCCGAGCGCCACCGAACGGCGGAAGGTGCTCATGGCTTCACCTGCACGGTCTTGGCGGGCGGCTTGGTGATCAGCTCCCGCGGGTTCTGCTCCACTTCGGCGACCAGCCGGTCCAGCGACTCCGCCGCGGTCTGCAACGACGCGATGGTGCGCGATATCTGGGGAAGGCCGTTACTGGCGAAGTCGGTGGCGGGGCCTTGAAGCCGGCTCATAAGCGTGCGGGCGTCGGTGGCCGTGCCGCGAAGCTCGGTCGCGGCGGCGTTCAGGTTGTCCAGGGTGCGCCGGCCGTCGCCTGTCAGCAGGCTATCGGCATGCAGGCTCAAGGTGTCGATGTGCTGGGCCGAGACGTTGACGGTCTTCAGCGTGGCGTCGAGGTCCGCCAGCAGCTGGCCCTGGTTCTTCACCAAGCCGGTGGCGTCGCGCACGTTGGCGAGCGTCGCGCTGAAGGCGGCGGCGTTCCTGTCGGACAGGAGCGCGTTGACGCGGTCCAAGGCCTCCACCGAGCGGGCCAGCACATCGCCGCCGCCTGCCAACAGGCCCTCCAGTGCGCTCTGGGTGGTGTGGATCACCGGGATCATGCCGGCGGGCGTCGCGTCCCGAAGCATGGGGCGGGCGGGGCTGCCGGCGGTGATCTGGATATAGTTGACGCCCGTGATGCCCATGGGCTCCAACGAGCCGAGCGAGTCGGTCTTCACGGGAGCGTCGGAGCTGATGCGGACGCGCGCCACCACCCGGTTGGGATCGCGGCGGTCCAGCGACAGCTTGGTGACGCCGCCGACCTTGATGCCGTTGAAATAGACCTCGCCGCCCGAAGACAGGCCGCGCACCGGCCCTTTGAAGTCCACGTCGTAGACGGCGTACTGGCTGGTGAACTGCGCCCGCGCCAGCCACACCACAAAGACCAGCAGGCTGACGAACAGCGCCGCTGAAAGCGCGCCAACCAGGGCGTAGTGGGCGTTACGCTCCATCGGCTCCCCCCGGCGCGGCCGCGGAGGACGCCGCATGCGCAGCCCGCCCCCGGGGACCCAGGAAGTAGGCGCGCACCCAGGGATGGTCGGAGCGCTCCAGCTCCGCCACCGGAGCGACGGCGACGAGCTTGCGGTCCGCGATCACCGCCACTCGATCGCAGAGCGCATACAGGCTGTCCAGGTCATGGGTGATCAGGAACACCGTAAGGCCAAGCGCAGCAGACAGCTGGCGGATCAGCTTGTCGAAAGCCGCCGCCCCGATGGGGTCGAGCCCCGCTGTCGGCTCGTCCAGGAACAACAGCTCAGGGTCCAGCGCCAGGGCCCGGGCCAGGCTTACGCGCTTGCGCATGCCGCCGGACAGCTCCGCGGGCCTGAGCGTCGCCACCTCTGGTCCCAGGCCGGACAGGGCGATCTTCAGCTCGACCAGAGCCTCCACCTGGCGGCGCGGCAGGCGGGTGTGCTCGCGCAGCGGCGCCGCCACGTTCTCAGCCACGCTGAGCGCCGAGAACAGCGCGCCCCCTTGAAACAACACGCCCCAGCGAGCCTCCAACGCGCGTTGCTCGGCCTCGCTCGATCGGGCGAGATCGACGCCCAGCACCTTCACCTGGCCCGCATCGGGGGTGCGCAGGCCGATCAAGGTGTTCAGCAGCACCGATTTGCCGGCGCCCGAGCCGCCGACCAGACCCAGGATCTCGCCCTTGCGCACGCTGAGATCGACGTGATCGTGCACCAGATGCGATCCGAACCGAGAGACCAGACCTCGCACCTCGATCACGGGCTCGCCCTCATCCTGGGCTGCGGGTGCGCGGCGGTCTTCGTTCACTGGCCGATGGCCACGAACATCAGGGCGAAGGCGGCGTCGGCGATGATGATCATGAACAGCGCCTGGACCACGGCGGTCGTGACCCTGCGGCCCAGCTGCTCCACATCGCCGCCAACCTCCATGCCCTGACGGCAGCCGATGGCCGCGATGATCATGGCCAGCACCGGGGCTTTGACCATGCCGATGTAGAAGTGGCTGACGCCCACATTGTCCAGCAGCCTCTGCAGGAAGAAGGCCGGCGACAGACCCACCACCGCCCAGACCACCAGCAGCCCTCCGCCCAGGCCTGCGATCATCGCCACGAAGGTGAGCAGCGGCGTCATGACCAGTAGCGCGATGAAGCGCGGGATGATCAGCGCCTCGAACGGGTCCACGCCCATGACCTGCATGGCGTCCACCTCTTGGTTCATCCGCATGGCCCCGATCTCGGCGGCGAAGCTGGAGGCGGAGCGGCCGGCCAGGATGATGGCGGTGACCAGCACCCCGAACTCGCGCAGCACTCCGATCCCCACCAGCTCCACCGAGAAGTTCTGGGCTCCGAACTGGGTCTGCAGGTCTTCGCCGAGGTAGGCGATGGTCGCCCCGACGAAGAAGGTGGTGGTGGCCACGATCGGCAGGGCGTCCAGCCCGGTCCGCTCCATCAGCGACACGGTGGGCGCCAAACGAAAGCGCCGCGGGTCCCTTACCAGCTTGGCCAGCGCACTCAGCAGCCGGCCATAGAAGATCAGCGTCTGGTAGAGCTCGCGGCCGAACTCCTCCACGCCACGCCCCAGGCGCACGAGCAACCCGTACGCGCCCGATGGCGCCACGGGGGACGGGCGTGCTTCCCCGTGGGCGGCCCCCGCCACCAGCGCCAGCAGGGCCGCGACGTCGGGGCGTGATGAGGACGCCCGCAGCGAGGGCGCAGCGTCGAGCAGGGCGACAGCGCCCGCCGTATCGAAGCCGCCGAGCTGGTCCACACGCAGGGCGCTGACCGGCCTGCCCCGGGTCGCCGTCGCCAGCCGGACGCCGGTCCGACCCAGACCGATCGCGGTCCAGTCACCCTGCAGGATGAGGACAGCCCCGGCTTCACC
>CAXTRP010000290.1:0-4605 GCA_964246615.1 uncultured Caulobacteraceae bacterium
GGCGTACTGGTAGAGATAGAAGCTGTTGTAGAAGTGCGGAACATAGGCCCACTCAGACCCGTAGGTTGAAGGCACGATGACCTTGTCGCCATGGTAGCGCCGAACGATCTCCAGGAAGATCTGGCTGAACCGCTCGCCCGACAGTCCCTCGCCGGCCTGCGCCTTGTCGTGCACGGCCAGCTCGAACTCCGCCAGCATGACCTGGCGGAAATAGGTGCCGCGAATCAGCTCCAGCAGCATGCCGAGATAGTAGAGCTTGTCCTCCCTGGTCTGGGCGTTGGCGATCATGTAGTGGGCGAGCAGCTGCTCGTTGCAGGTGGACGGGATCTCCGCGGTGAAGATGGTGTACTGGGCCTTGTCGTAGGGCTGGGCCGCATTGGCCAAGAGGGTGTGCATGGCGTGGCCCCACTCGTGGGCGTAGGTGCTCATGCTCTCGTAGTCGCCGCCGAGGTTCATCAGCAGGTAGGGGTGCACGTCGTAGGCGGCCCCGGGGTTCATGTAGGCGCCGGACGCCTTGCCCGGCCGGGGATAGGGGTCGATCCAGTTGGAGCCCGTGGCCCGGCTGAGCGTGCGGACGTAGTCGGGCCCCAGCGGCTCCACCGCCTTCAGCACGGTGGCGCGCATCTGCGGCAGGGTGAGGCGGCTCTCCCGGGTGACCAGCGGGACGTAGCTGTCCCAGTAGCCGATGTCCGGCAGCTTCAGGAGCCTGCGGCGCAGCTCGAAATAGCGGTGAAGCTGCGGCAGGCCGCGGTTGGTCTCCGCGACCAGGGTGCGATAGACGCTGTCCGGTACGGCGTTGGCCGACAGGGTCATGGCCAGTGCGCTCGGATAGCGCCGGGCCTTGCTCCTGAAGACGTCGTCCTTGAGGTGGGCGGCGTAGTTGGCGCCGATCGCGCCCTGGAACTTGCCGTACTCGCTCCAGAAGCTGTCGAACACCAGTTTGCGGTCGGCGCGGTTGGGCGCATCGCGGTTCAGGACATAGGCCTGGTCGTCCAGCCGCACGCTCTCGCCCGTGGACAGGGTGATTATGGGCCAGGGGATGTCGGAGGCGACGAGCTGCCCGCGGATGGCCTCGAAGGCGCCGAGCGGATCGGCCGCGCCGGCCATCAGGGCCTCGCCCTCCGTGGACAGGGTGTGGTCCTGCTGGCGCAAGATGTCGCCGAGCAGGAAGTCGAAGCGGGTCCTGAGGTCCGCGTTCTCGGCGAGGAAGGCCGCCACCCCTGGGTGGCCAATCTGTAGGATCTCTGGGTTCATCCAGCCGCTCGCCTCGTCAAGCGCGGCGCTGAGGTCGGCGGCCTGGGCCTGCCGCTCCTGGCCGGCCGACGCGCGCACGTCGGCGTCGCCGCTTAGGCTGGCATAGGTGACCACCCGCGCCACCTGCCGCTGGAGGTCGGAGCGCGCCGACAGCGCGGCATCGAGCGTCTGCGCCGATCCGCCGAGGTGTCCCTTGAACCTCGACAGGCCGGAAAGCTCCGCCAGGACAGCCTTGCGGGCCGCATCCCAGGCGGCGTCGCTGGGATAGAGGTCCCGCAGGTCCCACTGCACCCCGCCGCCCGCCGCCCCCGCCTGGGCGAGGGCCGAGGTCTCTCCCATCGCCAGCCCCAGCGCAAAAGCGGCCACCGCCCCACGACGCGTCAGATCCACCACCCTGTCCCTCAGATCGTTCAAGGCGCGAAATGCACCGGGATGGGTCGAGCCATAACCTCAAGGATGGCGCGTAGCGGTTTCTTTCGGTGAAGCTCCAAAAATCATCGGTCAACCGCGACCGTCAGGCGGAAGCACCATCAGGACGGGCGAGCCCGAAAGTCCACGAGCATCCAGGGAACGTGACGACGCGCGGTCATGCGGGATCGGGCTCCAGGACCTGGGCTGAGGGCGTCTTCGCCTTGCGGCGCGGCATGTCGGGTTCACCGTGGATGGAGGCGACCGGCGGGCCGCCGCGGGCTTCGGCGATCAGCCTGGCGGTGCGGTCTTCCACTGCGGTCGTGAGGCTCGCCAGGAAGGCGGCCCTGTCGTCGCCCGCCTGTATCGGGTCGAGGAACTCCAGGACGGCGCGGCCGGGCCGCTTGGTCCAGCGCTCCTGCGGCCAGAACAGGCCGAGGCTGGACGCGACGGGGACCACCGGCAGGTCGAACCTGCGCGCCATGTGGTAGACACCGCTCCTGTAGCGGAAGCGAACGCCCACTGGAGCGAGGTGGCCTTCCGGATAGATCAGGATCTTGCGGCCTTGCACGTGCGGCGCCGTGGCGGTGAGCACGTGGCGAGCTTTCGATTGCCCACACCTGTTGACGACGATGGCGCCCAGCTTCTGCAGCACGGTCTTCATCAGCGGGAGGCGCTCCAGGTGGGCGCCGGTCACGAACACCAGATCCTCGACCTCGTTGTAGATGCTGAAGCCGTCGCCGTAGGAGGCGTGTTTGGCCGCCAGGATGAAGTCGCCCCGGGGAAGCCGGTCGCGCCCGCGCACCTCGATCTCGATGCCGGCGAGGCGGCGCATGGCCCAGGTCATGGCGTAGACATAGCGGCGGATCACGCGCCGGACCGGCTCGGCCCCAGGGCGCAGCGCGGCCAGGGCGGCCCAGACCGTGTGGCTGATCGATATGGCCCAGAAGGCGAGATTGAAAAGGAGGCTGCGCATGTCAGGGCTCCAGGGGAGGAGAATGGCGAAGGGAGAGCAGGCGGGCGAGGCGGCGGGTGCGAGCGACCGCCGTCAGCACGGCCAGCCCCGCGACCAGCGCCAGGCTTGCGCCGAGCAGCTCGCCCCGACCGCGCCAGAGCGGCTCTAAGGCGGAGAGCGCGGCCGCCACGGTCAGGATCCCCATCCGCTGCGGCTTGGCTCCGGGGCCGTTGAAGTCGGCGGGAGAACCGAGCGCCCGGCCAAGTTCGCGGACATAGGCGGTGAGGAGGGCGGCCGCCGCAGCGGCCCACCCCGCGACCGCCGCCCAAGGCGCCCCGGCGAGCGCGGCGCCATAACCCGCGCCCACCAGGAAGAGGGTGTCGGCGATCCGGTCCGGCAGCTCGTTCCAGATCGGGCCATAGGGTCCGCCGCGCCCGTGCTCCACCGCCACCATGCCGTCCAGCAGGTTGCAGACGAGCCGGCCCTGGACGGTGACAGCCGCCAGCAGCAACGCCGCTGTCCTCGCAGCGCCCTCGGCTAGGCCCGAGCCTACGAAGGCGGCGGCGCCCAGGAGCGCGAACACCACAGCGCCGGCCGAGATGGCGTCGGGGCTGACGCCCCACCGAGCCAGACGGCGCGCGGCGGCCTGCGCCCAGGGCGACCTGCGGCTGCGGATCGGGCGGCGGTTGTCGAGCGTCGTGCTCACGCCGACCTTCGGGGCGAACGCCCTGCGCGAGGCGGTCACGACAGCCGATCCGCCTGGGTCGGCGGGGCTGTCGCGCTTGCGTCGCACCAGCGGAGCGGCGGGGCCGAGGCGCGCAGCTTTTCGACCGCCTCACGCAGCCGCCCGAGGAACGCACTCTTGTCCCCCGCCCAGTTCAGCGGCGCGCCGACCTGGACACAGCAGGTGAAGGGCACGGGAACGTGCTCGCCCTTGGCCAACACGCGGCCGGCGCCCTGGATCCAGACCGGGACCACAGGCGCGGCTGGCACGGCCTCGGCGAGGCGGGCGACGCCCGAGCGGAAGGGCCCGAGCTGATCGCCGCCCTGGCCCCGGGTTCCTTCGGGGAAGATCACCAGGATATCGCCGGCCTCCAGCGCCTCGCGCAGGGGAGCCAGCAGGTCTGCGCCCTGTCCGGCCTGACTGCGTTGGACCGGCACGATGCGGATCACCCGCCGGGAGAACCAGGCGAGCACCGGGTTGGCGAGAAAGTAGTCCGCCGCTGCAGCCGGGCGCACGAAGCGCAGCGCCCGCATCGGGAACAGCGACAGCAGAAGGAAGGTGTCCACGTGGCTGTTGTGGTTAGCCACGACGATGGCGGGACCTCGCAGGGGCAAGTGTTCACGACCGACTATGTCCGCACCAGTCAGTATTCTCGCCAGCGGCCCGAAGACCGCCGTGATGATCAAGGTGCGGAGCCACGTCATCCATGATCCTCCCGACTAATAGGTCTTGAGTGCGAAGAGGGCGAGGAGATGGAAGTAGAGGGGCGCGGTGAACGTCAGGCTGTCGATGCGGTCCAGCACGCCGCCGTGACCCGGGATGAAGCCCGACGTGTCTTTTACGCCGATGTCACGCTTGATGGCGGAGAAGGTCAGGTCGCCTGCGAACCCGGCCAGCGGCAGGGACGCCGCCACCGTCCAGAGCCCGACGCCCTTCAGCGGCGTGAACACCGGCCCGAGCACGAGCAGCAGCGCGGAGGTGAGCGCCCACCCGCCCAGGAACCCTTCCCAGGTCTTGCCCGGAGACACCTTGGGGGCGATCCGGGTGGCCCCGAAGAGCTTGCCGCAGACGTACTGCAGCACGTCGTTGGCTTCCGTCGCGAGGAGCAGCAGGAAGACGAGCCCGGCCGCTCCGGCCTGCGGCGCGTCGGAGCGCGGGACCAGCATCAGCAGCGGGATGAAGCCTATATTGACGACGCAGGTCACCGTCGCCCAATGGAAGGTGGCGGTGGAGCCGAGATAGCCCCGCGTCTGGCCGATCATCG
>CAXTRP010000291.1:0-4596 GCA_964246615.1 uncultured Caulobacteraceae bacterium
GCCTGTACGGCCGCGCTCTACCGCATAGATCCGGTCGCAGGGAAAGTTCGCGCCCGCCTCCAGCGTCACGTCGGCCAAGCGTTCGGAGGTGAACCCTTTTACGGGATGACGGTGGAGGGAGGCGATGCGGCCGCTCATGGCCGCAGGTGGTAGCTCGGTGACGGTGCAGGCGGACTCAGGCCTGTCGCCGCAGCGGCTTTGTGCGCCGCATCATCCCTTCAGCTTGCGGGTCAGAAGCTCGATGTCAGCGGCGAGTGCCGGTTCCTCGGCCTTCAGCGCCTCGATGCGCTTGACGGCGTGAAGCACGGTGGTGTGGTCGCGCCCTCCAAAGCGGCGGCCAATGTCGGGGTAGGAGCGCGTGGTCAGCGCCTTGGCCAGATACATGGCCACATGGCGCGGCCGCGCCACCGCCCGGGTGCGCCGCTCGCACAGCAGGTCCGCCTGCTTCAGCCCATAGTGGTCGGCCACCGTCTTCTGGATGTCGTCCACCGTGACCCGCCGCTCCGCCTCGCGCAGGTGCGGGCGCACGATGGCCTGCACTTCGTCCAGGGACAGCGAAGACAGTCGCTCGCCGGCTCGGGCCACCAGGGTGTTCAGGCCTCCCTCCAGCTCACGCACACTCTCGGTGAACCGGTCGGCCAGAAACTGCAGCACCTCGGGGCGGGCCGTTCCGTTCAAGTCCAGACTGCGCGAGAGGATGGCCAGCTTGCGCTCCAGGATGCCGAGCCGCAGCGGCTTGTCCGCCGCTTCGATCCCGCACACCAGCCCCGCCCCCATGTGGGAGCGCAGCCGCGCGTCCACATCGGCCAGCGCGCTCGCGGGTCGATCCGAGGCGAACACCACCCGCCGGCCCTCCCCCATCAGGGCGGCCAGGGTATGGAACAGCTCCTCCTCCGAGGACTTCTTGCCGCCGATGAAATGCACATCGTCCACCAGCAACAGGTCGGCGGAGCGAAGCTCCGATTTGAAGCCCGGCGCGGACTTGTCCATCAGCGCCTTGACGAAGGCCGAGGTGAAGCGTTCGGCGGTCAGATAGACGATACGGGCGTCGGGGCGGGTGCGCGCCGCCTCCCACCCGATGGCGTTCAGCAGGTGGGTCTTCCCGAACCCGTAGGGGCCATGAAAAAAGACCGGATTGAAGCAGCCATCCGCCCAGGAGGCGACCCGGCGGGCGACGCCGAAGGCGAACTCGTTGGACGGTCCCGCTACGAAGCTGTCGAAGGTCAGGCGCTCGTTCAGCCCGGCTGGCAGCGATGCGGGGACGCCGGTCGCCGGTCCAACCCGCGCCGCTGTCGGCGCCGCAGGAACCGCTCGCTCCGCCGGACGGGAGACCGAGGCGCCGTCGCTTCCCTCGCCGTCGCCGCCCCCCTCGCCCTCGAACTCGGTCCGGGACTTCAGATCGAGCCGGCGCCGTTCAGGATCGTTCAGGCTCCACAGCTCGCCCAGCCGCCGCCAGGCGTTGCGCTTGATCCAGTCGCGGGCGAGCCCAGTGGGCGTGACCACCACCAGCCGCCCGCCCTGGCCCCGGCGGAGGCGCGCAGGCGCGATCCAAGAGCCGAAGGTGTCGTCGCCGAGTTCGCCCCGCAATGCGACGCATGCCCTGGACCAGGCTGTTCCCGTAGGACCGCCGGTGCTGTCGATCTCTGAAGCGAAAGTCTCCGTCACGTTCGTCGCCATAGCCCCTGACCGAACCCCAAGACCTCGTCAGCGCTCAACCGAAAGACGAACCTTCGATCGACGCTTTCCGTCCGTCCCAGAACGCACTTCCCCTCCCGCAGCGAGCGCGCAAACGCCTCCGCTCCGTCCAGAACCCTGGTAGGAAGTGACCTGAGAAGGCCAGAGTAGCCGTGCGAGGAGGGGGGTCAACGCGGAATCTTAGCCCTTTCGGAGCATTAAATTCGTTGACTCTGGCAACCCCCTAGCCGGCCTTGAGATTTGTCCGGGACGGGGTCGAGCCGCGCGAATCGTCGCGCCCGATGTCGTCCGCGCACAAAGAAAAGGCCGCGAACGCTGGTGCGCTCACGGCCTTGTTTCTTATCAATTATCTAAGGTCAGGCGGTGGGCAGCTTCTTCAGCTGCGCGGCCAGGCGCGACACCTTGCGCGCACCGGTGTTCTTGTGCACCACGCCCTTGGACACCGCACGCATCAGCTCCGACTGGGCTTCCACGAAGGCGTTCTCGGCCGCCTTGGCGTCACCGCCGGCCACCGCCTCGTCGAAGCGGCGAAGATAGGTGCGGACCCGAGAGCGACGCGAACGATTAACCGCTGTCCGACGTTCGATCTTGCGGACCGCCTTCTTGGCGCCCGGCGTATTGGCCATGAGATTTCAACCTGGGATGTGACGGCCCCGGCGAGCCCCGGACCAAATCAGAAGCGCGCGGATATACTGAACCCTGCCGCCATCGTCAATGCACCAAGCCCCTGCGAAACATATCGCACCTCCCGCCTGAGGCCCTTAAGTCAAACGGCCCCGCCCTGGGCGCCGTCGCCGCTTCGCCCTGCTGGCGAAGGGCGTGGGTCAGGCCGAGGTGAGTCAGCGGGTACTGGATGTCCCAGCCGAAGCCGGTCTGGGCCAGGATGACGCGCAAGCCGCGCACGCGTCGGCCGTGTCTCCGGCGTCCAGGAGCGCGTTACTGGGGCGACTGGGCGATATGGAGCAACACCTATGGTTGGCGGTGGCGGTGGCGGTGGCGCTGGCCTCGGCCGCCACCACCCGCTTCAGAACAAGCCCTCCTCGATCCATGAGCCCAGACAAGCGATAGAAGAGTCCGAAAGCTGGCGTTGATCAGAGTGGCCATGGCGCTCCGCTGTGGTGCGGCGTATCGAGGGCCTCTCGGCCTCTCCGCGCGGGGGGCCTCCACGTCTGGCGGAGACCGGCTGGTGAGATCGAAGACCGTCGCCCTGACAGTTCTGGCCTGCGCTCTCGCCGGTCCGGCGCTTGCCGCGCAGCCACCGCTTGTCGACCGCCAGGCCTTCTTCGGCGAGGTGAAGATCAGTGGCGCGCAAGTCTCCCCGGACGGGCGCTGGATCACCTTCCTCAAGCCCTACAAGGACGTGCGCAATATCTGGATCAAGGCGGCCGCCGCGCCCTTCTCGGCCGCCCGGCCGATCAGCGCGGACGCGGCTCGCCCTATCCGGTCCTATTTCTGGTCGCGCGACAGCCGCTACGTCCTCTACTCGCAGGACCACGGCGGCGACGAAAACTTCAACATTTACGCCATCGACCCGAAGGCGCCGGTCGCGCCGAAGACCGGCCTGCCGCCGACCCGCGCCCTGACCGATCTGCAAAAGGTGCGCGTCGAGATCTACGCCCTGCCCAAGGCCAAGCCCGACATCGTCTACATGGGCCTGAACGACCGCGACCCCCGCTACCATGACCTCTACGAGCTGCACCTCTCCACCGGGCGGCGGACGCTCGTCAGGAAGAACACCGACGACGTCGAGTCCTGGGACTTCGACAACAACGGCGAACTGCGCCTGGCCGAGCGCACGACCCCGGCAGGCGACACGCAGATTTTGCGTGTCGACGCCCAAGCCCTCACGCCCATCTACACCTGTACGGTCTTGGAGAGCTGCGGCGTCGCAGCTTTCGATCCCACCGACCGGCAGGCTTACATCACAACCGACAAGGGCGCTCTAAACCTGGCGGAACTGGAAAGCCTCGACCTGCAGTCGGGCGCAGCGACCAAGCTGGAGAGCGATCCGCTCGGGCGCGTGGACATCGCCGGCGTGCAGACCTCCGATCTGGATCATCGCATCCTCTACACCGCTTACGAGGACGCCCGCGAGCGGCTCTACTTCCGCGACGCGACCTTGGGACGGCAGTACGCGTGGCTGCGCTCCCAGCTGCCGGGAATGAACATCGACTTCGGCTCGCGCACAGCCGACGAGACCGTCTGGATCGTCGCCGCTCGTAGCGACGTCGAGCCCGGCGCGGTCTATCTGTGGAACCGCGCGGCCGGCACGCTGCAGCTTCAGTACCGGGTGCGCGAAGATATACCCCGTATGGTCTTGAGCTCGCGCCAGCCCTACTCGTATCGGTCCTCGGACGGGCTGGAGATACCCGCCTACCTGACGTTGCCGAAGGGTCTACCCCCCAGGGACCTGCCGCTGATCGTACTGCCGCACGGCGGCCCCTGGGCGCGCGACAGCTATGGCTTCGACGGCTATGCAGAGTTCTTCGCCAATCGCGGCTACGCTGTGTTGCAGCCCAACTTCCGCAGCTCCACCGGCTACGGCAAGGCGTTCCTGAACGCGGGTGATGGCCAGTGGGGCCGCAAGATGCAGGACGACCTGACCTGGGGCGTCAAGGCGCTTGTGGCGCAAGGCGTAGCCGATCCAAAGCGCGTCGGCATCTTCGGCGGCAGCTACGGCGGCTACGCCACCCTTGCCGGCGTCGCCTTCACGCCAAAGGTCTATGCCGCGGCCGTCGCCTACGTGGCGCCCAGCAACCTCATCACCCTTCTCGACGCCATCCCGCCCTACTGGGAGGCGGGGCGCAAGCAGATGTACACCCGAATGGCCGACCCCACCACGCCCACCGGCAAGGCGCTGCTGATCGCCGAGTCCCCGCTGACGCGGGCCACGGCCATCGA
>CAXTRP010000292.1:0-4591 GCA_964246615.1 uncultured Caulobacteraceae bacterium
CGGCGGCTCGCCCATCGGCTTCCATGCTTACGAGGTGCTCGGCCCCATCGTGTCGGCGCCCCAGCTGCGGCGCGTCCTGGATTACCCGGCCTACTGGCTGCTGCTGCTGCCGGTAGACCTGCCAGCGGTGTACCCGATCGGCATGATCGCCCTGGCGCTCAGCGTGCGCCGGGTCCTTCGCCATGGCGGGGCCAAGGTCCACGTCCTCAGCCTGGGCGTCCTTGCCGTGGTCAGTGCGGCCACCTCGTGGCTGCTGGTCAGCACCATCGGCAATAACGACCTGGGCTGGCGCGCCATCCTGCCAGGGGTCCTGGTCCTCACCGCCTTCGCCGCCGCAGGCCTGGCGCAGTGGATCGCGGCGCGCGCCTACGCCCTCGCCATCGCCGCTGTCGCGCTTTTCGCCGCAAGCGTGCCCGAGCCCCTGGTGTTCGCCGACCTGAAGGGAAGGCCATCGGACGACGCGCCGGCCTTTGCGACAGCGCCGGCGCTCTGGTCGGCGGTGCGGCGCCATGCGGGGCCCGGCGACCGGGTCGCCAACAACCCGCTGGCCCTGAACGATCTCACCGACTGGCCCGTGAATCCCGGATGGGCGATGCTGTCGGACCGGGCGTCTTGCTGGTCCGGCTGGGAAACGGCGCGGGTGTCGGTGGACATGCCGCAGCAGCGGGTCACCGACATCGACGCCGGGATCATCAGCGTCTTCGCCGGCAAGGGAACGCCCGACGAGGTGCGCCAGATGGCCCAGGATTACGGCTGCCGAGTTGTGGTCCTCACCGACGACGACGACGCCTGGGACAAGGACCCCTTCGCCTCAAGCCCCTACTACCGGCTGGCCGAAGAGCGGGAAGACGAGTGGCGTATCTACGTGGCGACCCGCGCGCCGTCGCCTGGAAGGGTCTCGACGCGACGGCTCCCGTAAAGCGGGATGATCCTGCGTAGATCCGTCGATGATTTCCGTCTTGCCCGGACGTGTTCCGGGCATCCAGGGCGCACGCTCCAGCCGGCAAGCCGGCGCGCTCTGGACCCCAGGGACAAGCCCTGGGGAGACGAAGAGACCCGGAGACCCGGCTCAGTACTTCCTGTCTACGCCGAGGCGGATCACCTCGTCAGGGCCAAGGAAGGCTCCGCCCTTGCCGGTAAAGGTCGGCAGCTTGGCCAAGTCCTGGGCGTCGAGGTCCACCACCTTCACATAGGGGCCGACGAGGTCGACATCGTCGAGGTCGGGCGCAATGGTGCGTGCGCCGTAGCCGAGCAGGCCGCCATAGCGGAAGACGAGGTGCAGATCGTCGTCGCCGGTGCGGAACACGCCGACCACCGTGCCGAGCTGCCTCAGCCGGTTACCGGGCTGGATCACATGCTCGCCCCGCAGTGAGCCGACCCTCACGGGCTGGGGAAAGCGCATCGCCTGCCTGTCCTTGAGGCTGAGGTTCGGGTCGGGGGGACCGTCGCCTACCTGAGCAAGCCCCGACGACCCTCCGGCGATCGTCGCCAGACACGCCGCCACAGCCAGCCAGCGGCTGCGCATGGGGCGGCGCGACATGGTCACAGACTCCAGCGCAGACCGCAGCCCTGGCAGGGCTTGGGCGGCGCATCGCCAGCGGTGAGGGCCGCGCGGAAGGACTGGTAGGCGGGCCCGTTCCAGATTTCCCGCAACGTCTGCTGGGTAGCGTCGCCCAAGGTGTAGTTCTCGTAGCCCCGAGCCGAGAAGGGCGCGATGCAGCACGGCAACGCACGGCCGTGGGCGGTGAAATACATCAGCGACCAGGGCCTGCGGCACATGGAGCCTTCGGACCCGGCCGTGGCGCGCTTCAGGCTCTCGCCCGGCTCCGTCGCGCCCGAGGCGTCCAGGGTGACGCCGAGCTGGCGACCGAGCACCTGGGCGGCCTCGATGGCGGCCTGCTCCTCGGCCTGGCTCTGCTCGAACAGCGAGTTGTCCGCGCGCGCCATGCCGAAGCCGTCGTCGTCGAACACCAGCCGCTGCAGGTGCACTTCCCGCACGCCCATGGAGTCGGCGAGGCGGATGAACTCGGGCAGCTCCTGCACCGTCTCCTTCATGCCGGTCAGCCAGAGCGAGACGCGCGGCGTGGAGGCGTCGTGCTCCATCTGGTACTGGGTGAACTTGCGCACGTCGCGCACGATGCGGCCGAAGAAGTCCTTGCCCCGCACCATCTTGTAGGTCTTGGCGTCGGCGGCGTCCAAGGATACGCGCAGCTCGTCCAGGCCCGTATCGATCAGCTCCTGGAACTTGGAGGGGCGCAGCAGCGTGCCGTTGGTGTTGAACAGCACGTAGACGCCGCGGTCCTTCAGATAGCGGATCATGCGCGGCAGGTTCTTCACCAGCATCGGCTCGCCGACCCCGTGAAGGACCGCACGCGCCAGGTTGGGGACCTGGTCCACGATGCTGGTGAACAGCTCCCAGGTCATGTCGCCGGGAGCTTCCAGGTCCTCGAACGTGCGAGGGCAGGTCTCGCACAGGAGGTTGCAACGATTGGTGACCTCGAAATAGACGCACACGGGAGGCGTCTCGGCCACCGCGCCGCTGGACGCGATCGTCTCGAAATAGCGTCGGGGGTTGGGGAGCGTCGTTGCGAGGTCGGTCATGGGATCGATCCTGGGAAGGAGGGAGCGTGCGTCTTGCGGGCATCGCACGCGGCGCTCGCAGAAAGGTCTAGAACCAAGCCCGCCATCATTCGCCCGCCACCACGGCGGCCGGGGACATCGCGGGGCGTCGCGGCTCGTGCATGACCGCAGCGACGTCCCAAGAAGAGGACGCCGCGGCGATCAGTTCCAAGGCCGCTTCCGCACCCTCGGCGACACCCTTGCTGAAATCGCCCGGGGTGCAGTTCAGGCGGTTGGTCACCTGCGCCAGGCAAAGCACCGGCTTCTTCTGGGAGGCGGCGAAGGCGTAAAGGCCCGCCGCTTCCATCTCCACCGTCAGCAGGCCCTCGGCCCGGCGCTTGGCCACCTTGGCTTCGGTCTCGCGGAAAGGCGCGTCGGTGGTCCAGCTGTCGCCGACGTGCAAAGGCACGCCCGTAGCCATCAGCGCCGGAAGCACCCGCTTCAGCAGCCGTGGATCGGCTTCGGCGAAGCGCGACGGGGCCAGGTAGTGGTAGCTCGTCCCCTCGTCCCGCAACGCCCGCTCGATGGCCACGAAATAGGGCGGCGCACCCAGATCGACCACCTGGCCGGCCGAACTCAGGCTGATCAGGAAACGACAGCCGGAGGCGAAAAGCTGCTCCGCCAACAGGACGGAGAAGGCCGCACCCACCGCCCGACCGATGATGCCGAAGTCGCCGTCGCGGCCTTCGCGCACCGCCAGATGAGTATGGAAACACCCCCAGTTGGCATCCTCCCGCAGTTCGCCGCGGGTGTGCAGGTGGCGCTCAAGGTCGCCGTCGGGATCCAGTACGCACACCTCCGGCACTTCGCCCGGCACCAGCCCTTTGCGCTGCCTCGCAAGGCTGAGCATGGCCTTGGCGGTGAAGACCGAAGGAGCGTCTGCATCGTCGTGCTCAAGGATCGGCGCCGGCCGCAAGGCCTCCACCGTGCCGGCGCGAGGCTCTGCGCCCCCCAGCTCCTCGGGGCGGAACGCGAGCGGCCGCTCGACGGAACCGGGGCGGGCGCTCGGGCTGCGATCGCGGTCAAGGGAAGTGTTGGTATGCAAACGCTTCAACCTCTCGGACTCGGCCTCTTCGAGCGGCGGCTCGTCGGGGCGGTACAAACTCACTCGCCATCGCGTACGGCGCACAAAGCGGGTCGCATCACCGCTTCATGCCCCAAGCCAGCTTCCGTGAAAACGGGCTTGAGGTTTAGCCACCCCCTTTTTACGGGGCACGCCAAGCACCTTACCTTTTTGTGCATGTCGCTTCGCCGGCCCCTGAGCGAGTGGCGCACCGACCCCGCTCTGTCCTAAGCTAATGATCAGGAGCGGAGACGTGAGCGCCACAGTCGCACAAGAGAACAGCCTTGCACCCGACACCACCCGATCTTGAGACTAATTTCGCGGCGTTCTGTAACCCGGTTACATGCTCGTGCGAACTTCGACGGAGCGTTCGAAGCCGGCCGGATCGGCGAACCTTTAGGAAAGCCTCATCAAGATGAACCTTCCTGAGAGACCGCTGTGACCGCGGTTTTGCACGCTCGCAAGAAAGTCGACGCCAAGCTGCATCCCGTGCCGGTCAGGGTGATGCACTGGCTGAACGCCATCGCCATGATCGTCATGATCACCTCGGGCTGGGGCATCTACGACGATGACGCCATCTTCGGCTGGCTCTACTTCCCGGATTGGATAAGGCTCGGCGGCTGGGCGGCTACCAGCCTGCTCTGGCACTTTGCAGCCATGTGGCTGTTGATGGTCAACGGCCTTTGCTATCTGGTCTACGGCGTGGTCACCGGCCGGTTTCGGCGCAAGCTGCTGCCCATCCGGCTCGCTGAGGTCATCGCCACCCTTGGCGAGACCCTGCGCCTCCACCTCGCTCACGAAGACCTCACCCGCTACAACGCCGTGCAGAAGCTGCTCTACCTGGTGGTGATCGCCGCTGGCGTGTCCCAGGTGGTCACGGGCTTCGCCATCTGGAAGCCGGTGCAGTTC
>CAXTRP010000293.1:0-956 GCA_964246615.1 uncultured Caulobacteraceae bacterium
GGGCTTTGTTAGCAGTCGCCGCAGTGCAGGGCGAGCCATCCGCCCGTCCTGGTCGCTCGCCTGCCAGGAGAGGCCGGCGGCGTTTGGCCTCGACCGCGGTCATAGTTGGGTCGCCGGGCCTCCGGCGTCGCCGTGATCCCGCCATGAAGCTCATCCGCATCGCCACCGTCCTGACGTGCTGCAGCGTCACCTCGCCGGTCCTGGCGCAGGGCGGCTGCGTCGGCCGCGTGCTGCTCCCTCCCGTGGAAACGATGCACCGCGAGCGGGTGCTGGAGGCGCCAGGCCAGATCGAGCGCATCCATCTCCCGCCGCAAACAGCGCGCAGCGAGCGACGGGTGCTGGTGCGCTCCGCTCGCGAGGAGCGCATCCGGTGGGCCGCCGCCTACCGGATCGAGCGGCGCGTCGTCACCTCGCCCGGTCCGTTACGCTGGACCCGCGCACCCGACCGTTACGAAGATGTGGCCGAGCGCGTGCTGCTGGCGCCTGGCCACTATGTCTGGGAACAACGTCATGGCCCGGTGGTCTCCGGCCCGCCTCAGCCCGGCCAGACGGTGGTGACCGCGACCGGCTTGGTGATGTGCAAGGTCTGGTGTCCGGCGCGCTACGGCGCCGCCACGCGTCGGGTGCGGGTGGCTGTGGGACGTCCGGTCGCGGTTCGCACCATGGCCAGGCGCGAGATCGTGCGGCGGGTGCTGGTTCGGGCCGGGGGGTCTGAGCTGCGGCGCCTGCCGGCCGAGTACCGTTGGGCGATCTCGACGCGTATCGTGTTTCCGGGGCGCTGGGTCGTGCGCCGCACGGCGGCCGTCTACGGCTCGCGCGAGATCGGCGAGACGCATGACGGCGGCGCCGGCTATGCGCCCGTGGTGTGCGGCGGACCCCTCTCGCGGCCCGCCATGGCGCACATGCAGTCCGCCCTGGCCGCACAGGGATACGACCCGGGCGCCCCGGACGGGGTG
>CAXTRP010000293.1:966-4574 GCA_964246615.1 uncultured Caulobacteraceae bacterium
CCGCAGACCTACGATGCACTCCGGCGGTTCCAGGTGGACCACCGCATGGGCGCGGGCCAGGTCACCGTGGAGAGCGCCCGCGCCCTGGGTGTGATCCAATAGGCGCGGGCTCCCCCTGGAACGTGCGACAGGCTGAAGCCTTTCATCGCGACGAGACGAGGAGACGGCCGTGGAACTGGTGATCGGAACGAAGCGGTGGTCGAGCTGGTCCATGCGGCCCTGGCTGGCGCTGAAGCATGCGGGCGTCGCCTTCGACGAGCGCCTGGTGCCCCTGCGTGAGCATCACACGACCGGCACCATCGCTGAGCACTCGCCCAGCGGCAAAGTCCCGGCGCTGAGGGACGGCGATCTGGTGGTCTGGGACTCGCTGGCGATCTGCGAGTACCTGGCCGAGCGATACACGCAAGCCGGCCTGTGGCCCGCCGATCCGGCGGCGAGAGCCCTGGCCCGGTCGGCCAGCGCCGAGATGCATTCAGGGTTTTCGTCGCTCCGCGGCGAGTGCGCCATGGACCTGACGAAGACGCCGCACGAGGTCACCCTGTCGGAAGCCACCCACGACGACATCCGCCGGATCGTGGCGCTGTGGTCGGACCTGCGAGGCCGTTTCAAGGATCAGGGCGAGTTCCTGGTCGGCGGCTGGTCCATCGCCGACGCCTTCTTCACGCCGGTGGCGACCCGCTTTCACACCTACGGCGTCAAGCTGTCCGACTTCGGCGACCACGGCGATGCGGCCATGTACGCCGACACCTTGCTGAAGACGCCGGAATACATGGCGTGGAGGGAAGAGGCGCAGGGAGAAGCCTGACCTCGTCTCCTCCGTCACATCAGCCCTTTCGCCTTCAGGCTCACCACCCCTTCACGACCCACCACCAGGTGGTCGTGCACGGAGATGCCCAGCGGCTTGCCGGCGGCGATCACCGCCTGGGTGATCTCCACGTCCGCCTTGGAGGGGGTGGGATCGCCGGAGGGATGGTTGTGCACCAGGATGATGGAGGAGGCTGACAGCTCAAGCGCCCTGCGCACGATCTCGCGCGGATAAACTGGGGCGTGGTCCACCGTACCGTGGTTGGTCACCTCGTCCCTGATCATCTGGTTCTTGCGGTCGAGATACAGCACCCGCACTTGTTCGCGCGCCTCGTGCTGGAGCGTGACGCGCACATAGGACAGCAGCGCCGACCAGGACCCTATCACCGTGCGCCGGGTCGCGGGCTCGCGCCCCATCCGCTGCGCCATCTCATGCACCAGCTTCAGGTCGATCGCGGCGACCTCGCCGACGCCCGCTACCGACATCAGCTCCGGCAGCGACGCCGAAAGCACTGCGCCGAGCGACCCGAAGCGGGCCAGCAGCGCCTTGGCCTTCGGTTTCACGTCGCCCATGCGGGCGGTGCGGAACAGGTAGAGCTCCAGCAGCTCGTAGTCGGGCAGGGTGTTCAGCCCGGCGGCCTTGGCCCGGTCGCGCAACCGCTCGCGGTGGCCGGCGTAGTGCGGGACCGCCTTTTCGCCCACCCTCTGCTCGGCCACGCCTCACTCCCGGACGCGTCGAAAATGCCGTGATTGTGGGCCGAAGGGAAGCGCCTTCAGGTTGTTCCGGCTCAGCCGACCGGAGGCTGGAACAGGCCGGCGGGAGAGGCGGTGAAAAGCTCCACCCCCGTTTCGGTGACGCCCACGGAGTGCTCACACTGGGCGGAAAGCGACTTGTCTCGGGTCACCGCCGTCCAGCCGTCGCTCAGCACCTTCACCGCCGACTTGCCGAGGTTCACCATGGGCTCCACGGTGAAGAACATGCCGACCTCCAGCTCGACGCCCTCGCCGCGCCGGCCGTAGTGCAGCACGTTGGGGCTGTCGTGGAACACGCGGCCCACGCCATGGCCGCAGAAGTCGCGCACCACCGAGCAGCGCTGCGCCTCTACATACGACTGGATGGCGTAGCCGATGTCGCCAAAGCTACCGCCTGGCTTCACCGCTGCGAGCCCTCTGGCCAGCGCCTCATAGGTGATCTCAACCAGCCGCCGCGCGCGCGGCGCCACCTCGCCGATCCCGTACATGCGGCTGGTGTCCCCATGCCAGCCGTCCAGGATGACGGTGATGTCGACATTGGCGATGTCGCCGTCCTTCAGGGTCTTGGGTCCCGGGACGCCATGGCAGACGACGTGGTTGAGCGAGATGCACACCGTCTTCGTATAGCCGCGATAGCCCAGGCAGGCGGGCAGCGCGCCATGGTCCAGGATGAACTCGCGCGACAGGTCGTCCAGCCGCTCGGTGGAGACGCCGGGCTGCATGTGGGGCGTCAGCATGTCGAGACATTCCGCGGCCAGCCGACCGGCGGCGCGCATGCCGGCGAAGTCCTCCAAAGCGTGGATCTTGATGCCGGCGGTGCGTACGGTCGGCGACAGCTCAGCCGCCTGGGCCATGGTCATGAGGGGCTCCTGCGGCTCGGCGTCAGTCACTATCCCGCCAGGGGATGCGCCGGCTGACGCCAAGGATGGGGATATCGACGGTGCAGGCATAACATAAAACCTCCACGCCTTTGCGGAAGGCCTCGTCCAGCCCTTCGGCGTAGGCGGGATCGAGGTCGGCGGCGGCGGCGAAGCGGCTACAGTCGGTGCGCTGGATGACAAACAGCATCACCGCCCGCTCGCCCAGCGCCACCCGCGCCTGCAACTCGCGCAGGTGCTTCAGCGAACGCGCGGCCACGCAGTCGGGGAACTCGGCGAGGCCAGGCTCGCGCATCAGGTGGCAGTTCTTCACCTCCAGCCAGCAGGGCGGGCGGCCCGGCCCCTCCAGCAGGAAGTCCACCCGGCTGGCCTCGCCGTACCTCACCTCGCGCCGCACGCTCGCATAGCCTGCGAGTTTAGGGATCGCGCCTTCGGCCAGCGCCTCGGCCGCCAGCCGGTTCGGCGTCAGGGTGTTCACACCCACCAGGCCGCCGTCGGCCTCCACCAGTTCCCAGGTGTGCGGCAGCTTGCGGGTGCTGGAGGCGCTGACCGACGTCCAGATCGTCATGCCGGGATCGCAGAGGCCCAGCATGGCGCCGGGATTGGGGACGTGCACGGTCTCCTCGCGTCCGTCGTCGAAGCGGACGTCCGCCAGGAAGCGCTTGTAGCGGCGGATGAGGGTGGCGCGGTGGAGCGGCGGCAGCTGCACCGGCTATCCCAAGGCGTTGCGGCAGGCGGCGGCCATGGCGAAGGGCGCCAGCGCTGCGGCCGCCAGGCTGTAGGCGCAGAGCAGCAGCAGGCCGGTCCGCCAATCCAGTCCCTCGCCCAATGCGCTAAGCGCGCCGGCCCCGAACACCACCGGCGGGCAGAACAGCGGCAGCACGATCACCGCCACCAGCACCCCGCCTCGCCGCGCGCCCAGCGCCAGCGCCGCGCCGATCCCGCCGGTGAAGGCGAACCCCAGCCCCGCCGCCAGGGCCGCCGCGAACGTCAGCGGCGCCGAGGCGACCGGCGCCCCGAGCGCTATGGCCACCACCGGCGCCAGCACCGCCAGGGGGACGCCATTGGCGAGCCACTGGGCCGCGCACTTGACCGCGGCGACCAGTTCCAGCCCCGGGCCGAGGCTGAGCAGGTCCAACGCCCCGTCCTCGAAGTCGCGCTCGAACAGCCGCT
>CAXTRP010000294.1:0-4534 GCA_964246615.1 uncultured Caulobacteraceae bacterium
CCCAGTCCGAACAGACGCCGACGCGGGTGCGCCTGGCGGTGGGCGAGCTGACCGACGCTTCCGGCCACAGCTGGCGCGCGGGCGGCATGATCATCCAGAACATCGCCGGGGACGAGGCGCGCGGCGCCACCGACGACGCCTGGGACCGCGCCCAGGCTCTGTTCGAGACCCTGGGCGAGGACGAGCTGGTGGACCCGCAGGTGGCGCCGGAGACCCTGCTCTACCGCCTGTTCCACGAGGATGGCGTGCGGATGTTCGAGCCCCGCCCGCTCCGCGCCTACTGCCGCTGCTCCCGCGAGCGGGTGCTGACCATGCTGCGCGCCTTCCCCGAGCAGGACGTCGCGGAGATGACCGAGCCGGACGGCGCCATCCACGTGACGTGCGAATACTGCTCGCGCACCTATGCGATCGCGCCGGAAGCCGTGGAGGGGTGATCCCCGGATCGGGGGCTTCACGCCGCCGAACGGGCCCGTCTTGCCCGGACTTGCTGGAGTTCAGGGACAAGCCCTGGGGAGACGGAGAGGGAGTCTTTACGCTTCCGGGCGACAACGGCGGCCGGAGGACCTTCATGTCCGGTGGTGCGCTATGGTCGGAGGAGGACGGGCTGGTCCCCGCACGACGGCTGGCGCCCTGGATGGCGGCCCTGCTGCTGGCCTTCATCGCCGCCTTGCTGGCCATCGGGCTGGGGGCGCAGCTCGCCTCCCATCCGGCCGGCCCGGCGCGCACACCTGGGGCGGACGCCGCCCTCTACCGACACACAATCCAAGATGTAGCGCGGGGCCAGTCCTACTACGCCGCCGCCCCGCGGGAGTTGAGGCGCGGCGGCTTTCCGCTGCGGCCCTTCATGGCCGTGCGCCCGCCGCTGCTCGCCATAGCGCTGGCGCGGCTGCCGGGTGAGCCGGCGCGGGCGGGCGTGCTGGCGCTGCTGGCGGTCGCCTGCTTTTCCGCCTGGGCCTGGCGGCTGCGCCAAGGGGCGGCGGCCCACCCGTGGCGCTACGCCGGCATGCTGTTGCTGCTGCTCGGCGGCGTCGGCCCGGGGTTTGCGCCAAACGCCTACCTGTTCCACGAGACCTGGGCCGGGCTGCTGATCGCCCTGTCGCTGGCCCTGCACAATCCGCGACGCTGGGCCGTCAGCGTGGCGTTGGGGCTCGTGGCCGCGCTGCTGCGGGAGCTGGCGGCGCCCTACCTGCTGGTGATGGCGGCGTTCGCGGTGATCGAGGGCCGGCGCGCGGAGGCTGCAGCCTGGGGCGGCGCGCTGGCGGCGTTCGCCGCGGCGCTGGCCGTCCACGCCATGGCGGCCTCGGCGGCGGCGACGGCGGCCGACCTCGGCTCGCCCGGATGGCTGGGCCTGGGCGGCTGGCCTTTCGTGCTGAGCACGATCCGCTGGAACGCGCTGCTGCTCGCGGCGCCGGGCTGGGTGGCGGCGGTGGCCGCGCCGGTCGCGGTGCTGGGCCTGCTGACCGGGCCGGGGGGCCTCGCACGCCGGATCGGCGCGGTGGCGCTGGGCTATGCGGCGGGGTTCTGCGTCGTGGGGCGGGTGGACAACGCCTACTGGGGCCTGCTCACCGCGCCGCTTTGGCCGCTGGGCCTGATGGCGGCGGCGATGGGCTTGCGCAGCGTGGCCGCCCAGCTCCGCCTTCCGACCATCCGGCGGTTCGGGGGCGCGCTTGCCACCGTTCGATAGCGCGCGCGGCGCCTGCCGGCCGGAGGCGCGCCGGTCGATCTCCATCATCGCCCCCGCCTACAACGAGCGCGACAACATCCGGCCGCTGGTGGCGGCGCTGGACCGGGCGCTGGGCGATGCGGCGTGGGAACTGATCGTGGTGGACGACGACAGTCCCGACCGCACCTTCGAGGAGGCTCACGCCTGCGCACAGGAGGGCTGGCCGGTGCGCTGCATCCGGCGCCTCGGGCGCCGCGGGCTTTCGTCGGCCGTGGTGGAAGGCGCGCTGGCCTCGTCCGCCGATCACCTGGTGGTCATGGACGCCGACCTGCAGCACGACGAGCGCATCATCCCCGCCATGATCGAGGCGCTCCGCACAGCCGACCTGGTGGTGGCCAGCCGCCACGCGCCGGGCGGTGGGCTCGGCGACTGGGACGCGCACCGCGCGGGCATGAGCGCGCTGGCCACGCGCTTGGCGGTCCGGCTGGTCGGCGCGCGCGTGTCGGACCCCATGAGCGGCTTTTTCGCCATCCGGCGCGAGGTGTTCCTGGAAAGCGTCTACGGCCTGTCGCAGCAGGGGTACAAGATCCTGCTCGACATCATCGCGTCCTCGCCGCGAGAGCTGCGGATCGCGGAGGTCCCCTACGTCTTCCGCTCCCGCGCGCAGGGGGAAAGCAAGCTCGACACCCTGGTGGTGGTGGAGTTCCTGCTGATGATGGTGGAAAAGGCCACCGCCGGCGTGCTGCGGCCCAAGCTCCTGATGTTCCTGTGGGTCGGCTGCTGCGGCCTGGTCTGCCACCTGGCGGTGCTGCGCGCGGTGCAGGCGCAAGGGGTGGGCTTCGTGGCCGCTCAGGCGATGGCGACCCTGGCGGCCATGACCGCCAACTTCATCATGAACAACCAGCTCACCTATCGGGCCGAGCGGCTGGAGGGGCGTCGGCTGTTCTTCGGCTACGCCATCTTCTGCGCGGTGTGTTCGCTGGGCGCCGTCGCCAACGTCAGCGTCGCCAGCGTGGTCCTGAGCCGGGACTCCAACTGGCCGCTGGCCGGGCTCGCCGGCGCCGTCATGAGCGCGGTGTTCAACTTCGAGGTCGCCTCCCGCCTCGTCTGGGGCATCGGCCAGCAGCGCCGCGCGATGGCGGCGCGCAAAGACATGGCGGCGCGCAAGGGCCGGCGCACGACCGCTGACGGCAAGGCTCTTGCTTTGACCCTGCGGTGAACGGGGCCTAAAGGGCACGATCCTCCCCCAAGGACGCCCCCTCGTGCCTCCCTATCGCTCCCGCACCACCACCCACGGCCGCAACATGGCGGGCGCGCGGGGGCTGTGGCGGGCCACGGGCATGAAGGACGAGGACTTCGGCAAACCGATCATCGCGGTCGCCAACTCCTTCACCCAGTTCGTGCCCGGCCACGTGCACCTGAAGGACATGGGCCAGCTCGTCGCGCGCGAGATCGAGCGCGCGGGCGGCGTGGCCAAGGAGTTCAACACGATCGCCGTGGACGACGGCATCGCCATGGGTCACGCCGGCATGCTGTATTCGCTGCCGTCCCGCGAGCTGATCGCCGACAGCGTGGAGTACATGGTCCAGGCGCATTGCGCCGACGCCCTGGTCTGCATTTCCAATTGCGACAAGATCACGCCCGGCATGCTGATGGCGGCGCTGCGGCTGAACATCCCCGCCGTCTTCGTCTCCGGCGGGCCCATGGAGGCGGGCAAGGTGGTCTGGAAGGGCGAGACCCGGGCGGTGGACCTGATCGACGCCATGATCGTCGCCGCCGACGAGGCGGTCAGCGACGCGGAGGTGGCGGTGATGGAGCGCTCGGCGTGTCCCACCTGCGGCTCGTGCTCGGGCATGTTCACCGCCAACTCCATGAACTGCCTGACCGAGGCGTTGGGGCTCTCGCTACCCGGCAACGGCTCCACGCTCGCCACCCACAAGGACCGGGAGCGGCTGTTTTTGGAGGCCGGGCGGCTGATCGTGGACATCGCCAAGTCGTGGTACGAGCAGGACGACGCGAGCGTGCTCCCGCGCTCGGTGGCCAGCTTCGGCGCGTTCGAGAACGCCATGCGGCTGGACATCGCCATGGGCGGTTCCACCAACACCGTGCTGCACCTGCTGGCCGCCGCCCACGAGGGCGAAGTGGCCTTTACGATGACCGACATCGACCGGCTGTCCCGCCACACGCCGTGTCTGTCCAAGGTCGCGCCCGCCAAGGCCGACGTGCACATGGAAGACGTCCACCGCGCCGGCGGCGTCTACGCCATCCTGGGCGAGCTGGACCGCGCGGGCCTGCTGAACCGCGACCTGCCCACGGTGCATGCGCCCACGATGGCCCAGGCCCTGGCGCGCTGGGACGTGGCCCAGACCCAAAGCGAGACGGTGCGCGACTTCTACCGCGCCGCGCCCGGCGGCGTGCCGACCCAGACGGCCTTCTCCCAGTCCCGCCGCTACGACGCGCTCGACCTCGACCGGCGCGAAGGCGTGATCCGCGAGGCCGCCCACGCCTTCTCCCAGGATGGCGGGCTGGCGGTGCTCACCGGCAACCTGGCGCCTGACGGCTGCATCGTGAAGACGGCGGGCGTGGACGACAGCTGCCTGGTGTTCGCCGGCCCCGCGCGCGTCTACGAGAGCCAGGACGACGCGGTCAGCGGCATCCTCACCGGCGAGGTGAAGCCCGGAGACGTGGTGGTGATCCGCTACGAAGGCCCCAAGGGCGGACCGGGGATGCAGGAGATGCTCTACCCCACCAGCTACCTGAAATCGAAGGGCCTGGGGAAGGCCTGCGCCCTGATCACCGACGGCCGCTTCTCCGGCGGCACCAGCGGGCTTTCCATCGGCCACGTCTCGCCCGAGGCAGCGGAAGGCGGCG
>CAXTRP010000295.1:0-4520 GCA_964246615.1 uncultured Caulobacteraceae bacterium
TCGGCCCCTTCGACGTCCGGTCCGGCGTGGCGCGTCCCACCGCCATCGTCGAGATGCTCGCCCGGCTGGGGCGAGGGGACAGCGTCGCGGCCGTTCAGGCGGCGCTACCCCGCCTGGGGACGCCCGGCTGGTGGAACCGCGACATCCGGTTGGAGCATGCGCCGTACGCTTTGGAAACAACGGTTGCGCCCACATCGCCGGCCGTCCCCGATGTCGCAGAGGGTCCGCCGATCCTAATCCTCGGCGCCGGCGAGCTGGCCCATGCCTTTGTCGACGCCTGCAAGCTGCGGGGGCTGGCGTACAGCCTCGCAAGCGGCGAGACGGATCCCTGGGCGATCGTCGACGCCGCCGGGTGGGCCGCCGAAGCGGACCTCGCCGCGCAGCCGGGTGCGCTGCGGCTTGGATTTACTGCCGGTGGCCGACATTTCGGCCATGCGGTCGGCTTGCTCGCCGTTCAAGCGGCAGGCGCCGCGCGCCTCGACGACATCGCCCGCATGCCGGATGTCATCCACGCCGCGCTGGACCTGCTCGTCGACGGCGAGACCGGCGTCTGGCGCCTGCCGCCGCCGGCGGCGGTCGGGCGCCCTGACGCCGGCGACGACACGCAGACCTCGGACGCCATGGCCTGACGTCATCTTCTTTCGCCGGGTTTCACACCGTCGGCTTGAGCATCTTGATCACGCCCGAAAAGCTCAGCATGGGACGGGCCTCGGCGGTGACCAGGCCCCGCACGAACATCAGGCTGGAGCCTGCGCGGGTCACCTCGCCGGCCGCCTGGACCCAGTCGCCCACGTTGGCCGGTCCCAGGAACTCGCTGTTCAGGCTGACCGTCACCCCTCGCCGGAGCCCGCGGGCGCGGCCGCTGATGGCGAACAGGGCGAAGTCCGCGAAGCTGAGCATGCATCCGCCATGCATGCTGCCCAGGCCGTTCATGTGGCGGGCCTCAGCGCGGAAGGCGCACTGCACCTCGCCGTTGTCCATCCGGGAATAGAACGGGCCGATCAGGCTCTCGAAGGCGTCGCTCCCGCTCCAGCTCCACCAGCCGGCGAAGTCGCCTTCGGTGATCTTCCGTTTCCCGTGTTCCGTAGCCTCGCCGCCGCCATCCATTCGCCGCCTCCTCCGTCAGAACCGCTTGGCGACGCCGACATAGCCCTGGGCGGCGGGTGTCTGCGGGTTGAGGCCGAGATTGGCGCCGATGTCGAGCTGAAGGTCGTCGGGCAGGCCCAGCGCCAGCGCCACGTCGGCGGAGCACTGGGTGACCACGCCCTGGGGGTCCTGCTCCTCTCGGGCGTAGAGTTCGGTGGACAGGTTCAGGTTGTTCGGAAGCGACCAGCCGATGTTGATGATCTGTACCGGCTCCAGGTGCACGCCGCCACCCACGGCGTCCTTTCGGATGTCCAGTTCCGGGCTGAGATTGAGGATGATGGACTTGGTGACGGCGGCGGCGATCGGCACGATCAAGCCGCCCTCGAAGGCGCCGTTGCCGATCCCCGCCCGGGCCAGGGGGATCTTGACGAACGGCAGCACGGCGATGGCCAGCGGGCCGCGGTAGTCGCCGTGCAGGTTCTGCTTCACGCCCAGCGTCAGGTCGCCCACGCCGTAGAGCGTCTGGGCGCCGCCTTGGGCCGGATCATGGGTCCGCACCGCTTCGTAGGGCGCAAACGTCACCTCGACGTCCGTGCGGTTGGCGACGCCGAGCTTCAGCTCAGGGTTGGTGAACAGGTAGGTGTCGGTGACCAAGCCGCCGCTGCGGTTGTAGGTGGCGTTGAAGACGTCGGTCTCCAACTGGAAGTGGCCGGTGTCCACGGTGCAGGGCAGGGTCGCCTGGGCCGGGCGGTCGGCGCAAAAGGCCCGCAGCTTGGGCTTGTCGGTGGGAATGGAGTCGGCGGACCCCGGCGAGGCGCCGCCCTGCGGCAGCGCCTGGACAGGCGGGTCCGCCAGGGCGGGGCCGGCTGCGCCCGCAGCCCCAAGACCAAGCGCGAACACGGCGGCGGCGAAACGGCGCGCAAGCTTCAAAAGATCGCCGCCCACAGGTTGATGGTCAAGGCCACCACTATCGTGTTGAAGGCGAAGGCCAGCAGGCTGTGCACCGTCCCGATCCGCCGCAGACGCCGGGAGTCGAAGGCGATGTCGGCGGTCTGCGACGCCACCCCGATGATCACGCTGAAATGTAGGAAATCCCAGTAGTCCGGCTCCCCGCCTTCCGGAAACTTGAGGCCGCCGCGGATGGCCGGCGCGGGATCGGCGTCCGACTTGGTGTAGTATTCGTGAGCGTAGTGCATGGCGAAGATCAGCTGGGTGACGAACCATGAGAGAGAAACGGTGCCGAATGCGAGCACGACCCGCAGGGTCTTGAACAGTCCGTGGTCGTTCTTGGCTTCGGAAAGCTCCAGCCCCACCGCAGCCAGGCTGGCGGCGGAAGAGAGCAGGACCAGGCCCAAGATCATACCCCGGCCGTCATCCTGCTGGGCGGCGCGCACCCGGATGTCGCGGCCCTCCATGCCCGACATGCCGATCAGGCTGGCGGCGATGAACCAGAGGCAGGCCGCGTCCCAGGTCAGGATGACCCGCGTGCTCGCCTTCAAAGAATTGGGGATGAACGCCAGCAGCAGCCCCGCCACGACGCCGATGAAGATCGCGCCCACCAGCCTTGGCCGCGACGCCAGGGGTCCCAGCGGCAGGCGCGCGATGAAGCCGGGCTCAGATGACATGGTCCACCGTTCGCTGCGCCACGCCATGGCTTACGGACGAGCGGAGCCGTTGGGAAGCTTAACCGTAATGGAGCGTCGCTCGGCCGCTCAGACCGGCGGGGCGCCCCTCCACCCTTCCAGCGCCGGGCCAAGCGCTGTCTCCAACGGGCCGAGCCAGGCCTCGAAGCGCCGCCACTGGTCCAGGCCGCCGCGGAAGATCGGGCGGCGCACCTGTTCGGAACTGACGGTCTTCACCGCCCGCGCATTGTCGTAGAACCGCAGGCAGGCCGGATCGAAGGCCAGGCCGCATTGGTCGAGCAGGCGGCGCACCTGTCCTTCGGTGTCCTCCACCAGGTCCTCGTAGATCACTCGGTGGACGCGGCCGGGCAGCACGGCGTCCATGTGGGCCATCAGCGTCATGTAATCCCGGTAATATCGCCCCAGGTCGGTGAGGTCGTAGGAGAAGGCCTGACCTCGGGCGAAGTGCTGCTTGAAGGCCGAAAAGCCTGCGCCGAGCGGATGACGGCGCACGTCGATGATCCTGGCGTGGGGCAGGATCAGGTGGATCAGCCCCACGTACCGGAAGTTGTTCGGCATCTTGTCGATGAAGAACGGTCGGCCGAGCGTGCGGTGCACCCGGGTGGTGTCCAGATAGCTCTCGCCCAGGCGCTGCAGGGTGTCGGCGTCGAGTGCGCCCAAGGCGTCGAGGTAGTCGCCGGGTGCGAGGCTGCGGGCGATCAGTCCGATGTCCGGCAGCTCCATGGTGCCCTCGACGTCGGGATGGCTGGCCAGGATCTGCTCCACCAGGGTCGAGCCGGATCGCGGCAGGCCCACCACGAAGATCGGACCGCGGGCCGGCGAGCCGGACCCGGCGCGCTCCGCAATGAAGGCGGGCGTGAACACCGCCCTGGCCCGCTCCATGCCGGCCGTGGTCGTGTCGGCGTCGTAGGGCGTCCGCGCAAGCTGCAGGGCTGCGCCGGCGGCGTAGTTCTGAAAGGCGCCCGCGTCGTCGCGCCGGTCCTCCAGCGCCTTGCCGAGCGCATAATGCAGATGCAGCCGGTCGGCTTCGGGCAGGTCGGGGCGGGAGAGCTGACCCCTGATCGCCTCCACCTCCGCGTCGGAGAAGGCGGCGAGCTTGAGGTTGGCGAGGCTCCAGTAGGCGTCGCCCAGCCCCGGCGCGAGCGCGATGCAGCGGCGGTAGGCGCTCACCGCAGCGTCGAAGCGGCCTACCGTGCGAAGGGCGTGGCCGTAGTTCAGCCAGAGCCTGGGCTGTCTGGGGTACTCGTCGAGCAACGCCTCGTAGATCGCCTCCACCTCGCCCATGTCGCCGGCCAGCGACAGGCAGGCGGCGAGCAGGTTGCGATAGGCGGCGTCGGATGGGTCGCGCGCCAGCAGGGCGCGCACGTGGGGCAGGGCGTCTGTGGCCTTCTGCTGCTGGAACAGGACCTCGGCCAGGGTGAAGCGCGCGCCGTCGAAGCCAGGATCGTGCTGCAGGCACGCCGCCAACACCGCCTCGGCCTCGGGCTGGCGGTTCAGTCGCCCCAGCGTCTCGCCCAGCATCCGCAGCGCCGGCGCATCGTTGGGAGCGGTCTTCAGGTAGGTCCGCAGCAGCATTTCCGCCTGCACCGGCGCATCGGCGGCCAGGGCGTCTGCGGCCGCCTTGAGCGCCGGCGCTTGGACCGAGGCGCGTAGGTGTTCGGCGAAGGCGCCGTCGGCGCCGGCCAGGTCGCCGGTCCTGAACAGGGCGTCTCCGAGCGCCTTCCAGGCCAGCGGCAGGTCACGGTTCAGGCCCACGGCTTGGCGCAGCGCCTGGATCGCGCCTGCCGTGTC
>CAXTRP010000296.1:0-1272 GCA_964246615.1 uncultured Caulobacteraceae bacterium
TCCTAACGCGTACCGACCGTGAAATTATCGATCCGCTCCGTTCGAGTGATGATCCGATAGGATTACAGTCTGGAACAATTTTTCGTAGTAATCGGTGCGTTGCGATATGCGTGGCCTTAGTGTCCACCGAATATCAGATAAGTTCGATTTTCCGGTAAATGAGCTCGAGCGCGCGCTTCGTTATCAAACGAAGGGTTGCGCGCGTGTCTCAACGATTTGGCGGACCCGGTTGAGCATGCGCTCGCCGGCTCGAGCAAACGGTTCTGGTATGGCTAGGCCTGGTGCCGCATCAACGAGCCGACGCGCGCAGAGCGCCCCCAGCACCATTGCGCGCGCTTGGGGCAGTTCTATCGTCCGCACCAAGCTCAAGAAATCGTCGGGTGTGAGCCGGTCGTCCTTGCCGTTGAGCTTCAACGCCATGCGGTCCGTTTCCAGCCCCGGAAAGACCTTAGTGGTCACCGCGTCGTAGACTGGCGCCAGACGCACAGACGTGAAGCAGTCGCTGCCGCCCTCCGCGATCTTAAGCAAGGCCAGATTTTTTAGGTGCATGTCTCCATCGCCGACCAGCCATGCGAATACCGCGCGCTGGAACAACAGTTCCAAGTCAGCGGCAGGGTCGGTGGAAAGCGGTCTCAAACCTCGGGCCATACGCTCGATCGTGCCCTCGTATTTGCGGGCGGCGGGTAGTTCCAAGACCGAGCAGAAGTCCTCCAGCGCAAAGCGGCGGGTGTCGTTAGGCGAGCTTCTTATGTCGAAGCGCTCCACCAGAAGCGCCGGCGCCATGGCGTCAGGCATGGCGATCAGAGCGGCGTCGGCGACATCAAATCCCGATGCGCGCGCCAGGGCGAGGCTGATCCATTCGACGATGGGCAGATGCTCGAACCCATCCACGCCCGCAGGCTTAAGGATGTGGGTGAAGGGCTCGTCCACAGCCGCCGTCAAGTCGCCATCGAGGCGCAGGCACATCGGCGCCTTGATCTGTATCCCCGACAGGCGCGGGGTGCGCTCGGTGGCGAAGAGCTTCGCCAGGCGCTCTTGAAAAGTCTCCTCTAAAGCCTGGCGAGTGGGACCGAGGTAACGGCCGGTGAAAAGTCCGCCGTGCTGGAAATGCGCGAGCCGCCCCTGGAGAACGTCCGGAGGCAAGGCCGCCAACTCGCCCGCGTCTGCGACGATCGCGATGTTGGACATGTAGCGACTGCCATTGCGCAGGGTTTCGCGCTCGTCGCGTTCGTTCAGGACCCTGCGCAGCCATCCTTCGGGCAGCAGGGCTTC
>CAXTRP010000296.1:1282-4505 GCA_964246615.1 uncultured Caulobacteraceae bacterium
AAGGGCGGTAGGTCGCCTGGCCGAGTTTCGCGCACCAAGGCCGGCCTGCGGCCTTCAGCAGGTATCCAGCGCCATTCCGCGCCGTCGTGGATCAGCCGTCCCACGATCTCGCCATGCCAGGCGACGACAAGGTCGACGCCGGCCCGGTTGACCGGCGTCCAGGCGACGCGGAGATCGGTCTGCAGGTATGCCTCGGCAGCCTCTGCCTCGCGGATCCAATGGTTTAGGCGGGCCAGTTCCCACAGGGCGTCGGCGGCTTGCCTGGCGTCGCCGTAGGTTTCGATAAGACGCTCCGCCATCTGGCGGCGCATCGCTGGATCGATGGCGCCAGCGTGCTCGCTGCGCAGCCGAAACGCCTCTAGAAACCGCTGACGAGGCGAGGATGCACGCAGGCTCATCTCACCCATGTCGTCGCCGACCAGGACAGGAATGGTGGAGGGCTGATCAGGCGCCTGGTTCTGGATGATCTCCAGCCCGCGAAGACGCACTCGAGCGTTGCGTCTCCCGCTCAGGAAGAGGCGCCCGTCCTCGGTGGGGGCTAGCCGGGCGGCGCTGGCTCCCGACAGGTAGGCCCTGGGGTAGAGATAGGCGGCGATCCGCGGAGCATGGTCCATCAGGACCTTGTCGATGTCGTCTGACGTGTCGACGTACACGCCGCGGTAAAGGCTGATCAGCCTGCCTCCCTGGACGCCCGCTTGGGCGCGATGGCGATCAAGCGTTTCACCGACGAGATATAAGGGCATAACCTTCTCGTATCTCAGATGCGCGAAAGTTAGCTCGGCCGCGCCTCAGCGTCAGCCACAAAACGTTGAAAACATCCAAAAACCTTCATAATCGCGAAGCGCCTCACCCTTACGCATCATATATTGCGAACATTCTAAATATATGCGAGCCTATATGGAGAAATGCGGAGCTGTGGGAGGCTTTGATGACGCATCCTATTCCAGCGGAGGTGCTGAAGCACGTTCGTGAGGCACATGGCTTGAGCCAGGCTGTTCTTGCCAAGCGGATGGAGACGGTTCCAAGCGTCCTGTCCAAGCTCGAAAAGGCCGACACGGTCGAGCCGGAGATGGCCGAGCGATACCTGTACGCGATCGACTCCGAGCTCGCGGAAGAGGTGAGAGCCTATTATGCCCGTCCCTGGCGGGACGAACAGGTCCCGTCTTTCCTGCACCCCGACCGAGACCACCTCTGGGTCATCGATCAGGCGCTGAAGGAGCTGGGTGCCTTCGAGGCCGACACCAACGATCCCATCCTGCGAGGCCCAATCGGGCTGCTTCGCACGGAGCTGAACACGGCTCAGGCCTATCTGCGACGTCGAGACCATGTCGTCGCCTGGGTGGGCGATATTGGCGTGGGGAAGACCACCGCCCTCACCTATGCAGCCGGGCTTCTGGTCGGCGACGGCCGAAGTGGCCGTCGACCAGCCCTGCCGGTGGGCTCGGGGCGCACGACGGTTTGCGAGACCGCTATCCGCGTCTCGCCGGCGTTTGGCGTTCTCGTCGACGCCTTTGGCGATGAGGAAGTGATCCGGCTGACCCGCGACCTGGTGACCAGCCTCACACCGGGGGTTTCGGGGGTCGGGGTCTCGTCCGAGCTCACCCGCGTCCTGCGCCATATGGCCGGGATGGCGAGCACCAATACCTTGATCGGCGACGAGCCGGTTGTGCACGACCCCATCGCCGATCAGCTCAAAAGTGGTTTGGGGATCGATGAAGTCGTCGATCGGATGGTCGCGGCGATGAAGCTGGCTGATCGCAAGGAGCATCAGATCATCCTGCCTGAGGGGAGTGATGACGGGCTGACTTGGGTCTCTGGCCTAGTCGCCAAAATCAACAGCGGCCTGGATGCGCGCTTCGGTGTCCCGCGCCGCATTACCGTGTTAATGCCTTCCCGGCACCTGAGCGCTGACGGTCAGATCCTGCAGGTGGTTGATACGCGCGGCGTGGAGGGGCTTACTCAGAGGGAGGATCTGCTCGAGCTGGACGAGGACATCCGAACCTTGATGGTACTTTGCACCAAGTTCGCCAACGCGCCGGATTTGACTGCTCAACGCCTCCTACAGGACTCGCTGGACGCCAGCACGAACGCTTCCGAGCGCAAGCGCAAGTGCATCCTTGTGCTGCCGCGTGGCGATGAGGCCCTGGAGCTGCCTGGCTTCGATCCCCCGATCGCGACGCGAGCCCATGGTTACGCAGTTCGCCGCCAAGAGATTGAACAGGCCCTGATCAAGGCGGAGCTGCCGAAGACGCCGACCTACTTCTTCGACGCGCGAAACGACGATCCCGACAAAATCTGGAAGGTGCTTCGCCACCAGATCGCGGAGATGCGGGCGGTGTATGGCCAGCGCGCGCAAACCGCGGCTGCCGGAGTCGCGAGCCTGCGCGCCAATATCGACGACGTCCGTGCCGCTGAAGCGCGCCGCGAGGTCGAACAGGAGATCGATCGCGTTCTGGATCATGTCGTGACGCTCCCAGAGAGCACGCGCCCGGCCTATCAGAACCTGATCGCCCAGATGGCTGTGGCTCACCACAGCTCCATCGCCGCCTCGATTGCGCGCCGGGGCGATTGGGATTCCTTCTCCTTTGCGCCCATCCTTGGTCAGGGTGTTCGCATCGACGCAAATCGCCGCTCCAATCGCGAAATCCTGTGCATCGAGCACAAGCTCGACGATCTCCAGGGCAAGTTCGAGGACCTGGCCGCGGTGAACCAGACCCTGCAGGGGCTGCGAACGCGCCTGGAAGATGGACGCCAGGAATTTCTGGCAGCCGCGCGCGTCATCGGAAAAGACGCCTACGCTAGCCTGCTCGCCTCGCAAACCGGGGTGTGGACGGAGAGTACCCGCCGCTATGGCAAGGGGTCTGGCTACAAGCGCGACGTCGCTCAAATCTGGCAGGATTGGTTTTCAGACGATCAGGGCGCGGCCGATACGGCGCGCGCGGTCAGCGAGAGGCTGCAGGACGCCTGGTTGACCTGGGTCCTGGAGCCGCTTCGCGCGGCTACACGCGCGCGGGTTTAATTGCGGATGCACCGATAGAGAGATAGCGCGCCCGTGGACGCCAGATTGCGGGCCTGCCCTCGTACAGCGATCCCCAGGTCAGCTCGCGCTGACGTTCGGCACCACCGGATTGGGCCTCCTCGAAGATTGGCGGTTTCACCCCCGAGCGGCTCGCTAGCCCCAAGGGCTGTCTCGGCCAAAGTTACTCAACGTGGTGGTGTGGCG
>CAXTRP010000297.1:0-4477 GCA_964246615.1 uncultured Caulobacteraceae bacterium
GCCAGCGGCGATCCTAGCGCGGGCACGGAAGCCATGTTCAATCTCCCGCTCGCCGGAGGCAGGGCCGCCTTGCGCCTAGTGGCCTATGGCGAGGAGGACGGAGGCTACATCGATCTCCCTAGGTCCGGCGTCCAGAACGCCAACCACACGCAGGAGACAGGGGTGCGGGCGGCGCTCCGCGCGGAGCCAGGCGCCGACTGGAGCGTCACCCTCGGCGACGTCTTCCAGGACATCTACAGCGACGACACCCAGTATACGACGAGCGATCCTAGAGGGCTGCAACGCGACACCCTGGTGCGCGAACCGCACGATAACGACTTCGAGCAGGCCTACCTGGACATACACGGGCGAGGCCGCTGGGGCGAGCTGCACAGCATCGGCGCCTTCATCAACCACGAATTCGACAGCCGCTACGACGCCACCGATGCGGCGACGGATTTCGGCGGCGCGGCCGTTTCGACGGCGTTCGACGACGACACCTTGGTCCGGCTCACCTCGGAGGAGCTGGACTACCGGGCGCCCTTGCAGGGTCCGGCGTCGCTGCTGATCGGCGGCTATGGCAGCTACGCCAGCGAGCACGAGACCACCCGGCTGGCCCCGACAGGCAGCGGGGTGACGCTCTACGCGGAGGATCGCACCGACCGGATGGTCGATCTCGCCCTATTCGGCGAGGGGAGCTACGCCTTGACGAGCCGCCTGACCGCGACGCTTGGCCTCCGGCTCGCCTATGCGGAGCGGCGCACGCTGTCGCTCGTGGACGAGGGGGGCGTTTTGGCGCCGTTCAGCGGGCGCTACATCACCAAGGAGTGGGCGCCCAAGCTCGCTCTGGACTACACGCTTGTCCATGACGTGCGCCTCTACGCCCTGGCGTCGAAAGGCTACCGCGTGGGCGGCTTTAACACCGCGGGTCCACTGACCACCGTCTTCACAGCACAAGGCGGCTCCGAACCGAACCGCAGCTATCTGCCCGACGACCTCTGGAACTACGAGGCGGGGATCAAGCTGCAGGGCTGGCGCGGACGGCTGCAGGCGCGCACGGCGCTCTATTACGACGTCTGGGACCGGCTGCAGGCCGACCAGCTGCTTCCCTCCGGTCTCTCCTACGTCGCCAATGTAGGCGACGCCCATGTGAAGGGGTGGGAGTGGGAGGCGAGCATGCGCCCCCTCCCGCCCCTGACCTTGGAGATCGGCGCCCTGTTCACCGCCCCCGACCTGCGCAAGGCCGATCCGAGCTTCCCGGCCGGACAGTCCGACTTCACCCTGCCGGGCGTGGCGCGCCGCTCGCTCAACAGCCGGATCGAATACGACGTGGCCCTAGGGGACCGGCGCACCCTGGAGCTGGACGCCGCCGCCCTCTATGTCGGCCACTCCTACCTGTTCTTCGGCCCGCAGGGATCGAGCGAGATGGGACACTACCTCGACGAACGACTTCAGGCAGTGCTCAGGACGCCCGGCTATTCGATGGGACTGCTGATCTCCAACCCCGCCAACAACCGCGGAAACACCTTCGCCTTCGGCAACCCTTTCAGCTTGGGCGAAGGGCCCCAGGCCACGCCGTTGCGCCCCCGCACCGTGCGTCTCACAGTGACCCGTGGCTTCTAGCCTGACCCGTCCAGCCACCGCCGGTCGGAAAAGGGAGCACAAGATCGGTTCGCGCTGTGGCGTGATCGCCCCTGCGTCTTCACTCATTAGGTAATTACGGAGGCCCCTGCGTTGCGCCAGTTCGACGATCTGACCGAGCAGGAACTCCTGGCGCTGGCGGTGACCAGTGAGGAGGAGGATGGGCGCATCTACACCGATTTCGCCGAGCACCTAAGGTCGACCTACCCGGACACGGCCAGCTTGTTCGACGACATGGCGGTGGAAGAAGACCAGCATCGGCGCGCGCTGATCGACCTCTACACACAACGGTTCGGACGCTACCTGCCCTACATCACCCGTCGTGAAATCCGTGGCGCGCCCTGTCCGGAAGCGCCCCGTCAGGTGACTGCGCGCGGAATCGAGGCCGTCCGTCAGCAGGCCGAGAAGATGGAGGCCGATGCGCGTCGCTTCTACCTGCGGGCGGCCGCACGCAGCACGGACGCCTCTATCCGCAAGCTGCTCGGCGACCTGGCGCAGGCTGAAGCTGCACATGCGAAATCCGCTCAGGAGGCGGGAACGGAGCGTCTGAGCGACGCCAAGCGCGGGTCGGAGGACGAGGAGGCCCGCCGACGCTTCGTCCTGCAGATCGTTCAGCCCGGCTTGGTTGGCCTGATGGACGGATCGGTGTCGACGCTCGCTCCGGTGTTCGCCGCGGCCTTCGCCACCCATCATTCCTGGAACGCCTTCCTGGTCGGCATGGCGGCGAGCATAGGCGCAGGCATCAGCATGGGCTTTGCCGAAGCGCTGGCCGACGACGGCAAGCTATCCGGAAGGGGCGCGCCGCTTCTCCGTGGGCTCGTCTGCGGACTGATGACCACGGCGGGCGGCATCGGCCACACCCTGCCATTCCTGCTCCCCGACTTCTGGACCGCTACCTTCGCCGCCGGAGGTGTAGTGGTGGTGGAGCTGTGCGCGATCGCCTGGATCCAGTTCCGCTTCATGCAGACGCCGCCGCTATCCGCCGCCGCCAAGGTGATGCTGGGCGGCGCCTTGGTTTTGTCCGCTGGTATCCTGATCGGTAACGGTTGAGGGCGGCCGCTCGCCGCTAGAGCGGGATGACCTTAGGCTGACGCGGATCCGGCGTTGACGAGGTAGTTGGCGCATTCGGCGGCGGGGAATTTGTCGAGCAGGTTTCCGATCTGTCGCCAGGTCGCCGACACGGTGCGTTCGGCAGCTTTTCGGAGCAGGTGCTTGAGCTTGGCGAACACTTGCTCGATGGGGTTCAAGTCAGGGCTGTAGGGCGGCGGGAACAGCAGGCGGGCGCCCTTGGCCCGGATGGCGGCGCGGGTCGCTGGGCCCTTATGGCTGCCAAGGTTGTCCATCACCGCGATGTCGCCCGGTCCAAGCGTTGGGACCAGCACTTGCTCGACATAGGTCCTGAAGCTGTCGCCGTTATGGGGCCGTCCAGGACCCAGGGCGCGTCGATCCGGTCGTGGCGCAAGGCGGCCACGAAGGTCAGGGTCTTCCAGTGGCCGAACGGGACCTTGGCTTTCAGTCGCTGGCCGCGGGGCGCCCAGCCCCGCAGCGGGGCCATGTTGGTCTTGGCCCAGGTCTCGTCGATGAACACCAGCCGGCGCGGATCAACCCGGCCCTGGTAGGTCTTCCATCGCCCCCGCTTGCGGGCCACGTCGGGCCGGTCCTGCTCGCTGGCCAGTAAGGTTTTTTTGAAGCTGAGCCCCTCGCGGCGCACGAACTTCCACATCGTCCGGTAGTCCACCTTCAGTCCGCGCTCGGCCAGCTCTGTCACCAGGCCGCGCAGAGTGAAGGGCCCAGCCCGCGTGCGCTCCACCAGCCACTCCCTGTGCGCGCCGGCGATCTTGGGCGTGACGTAGCCGCCGATACGGCCCGGCGCCGCGCTGCCCGTCTCACGCAGCCGCTTGAACCACTTCACGCGCGGACGCTCTCGCCAGCCGCCAGCCGCCAGCCGCCAGCCGCGCCATCGCCCGTTCGCACAAATCCATCGACAAAGGCTGCGTCATCGTTTCCGACACTCCAATCCAGCCCAAACCAGAACCAGAACCAGACAGAAATCCCCCAGCGATTCACAGCAGCGTCATCCCGCTCTAGCTCGAGACGAGCTTAGGGAGCGTCGCCTCTTACCGTCTCCCCAGGGCTTGTCTCTGGATGCCTGGAACACGTCCGGGCAAGACGGAGAGCATCGAGGATGCTCAGCAGGATGATCCCGCCCTAGCTCGCGCCCTTGGCCTCGAAGATCGAGGCGAAGCCGTCGGCGCGCAGGCGCTTGGCGAGGGCGCGCTTGATCCTGCGCACCAAGCCCGGGCCGTCATAGATCAGCGCCGTGTAGAGCTGCACCGCACACGCGCCCGCACGCACCTTGGCGTAGACGTCGGCGGCGCTGGCCACCCCGCCCGCGCCGATCAGGGCGAGGTCGGCGGAGCCGTTGGCGTCGTGGAAACGACGCAGCGTCTGGGTGCTGAGCGTCATCAGCGGCGCACCCGACAGGCCGCCGGTCTGCGCTCGATGCGGCGAGCGCAGGGTGTCCGCCCGGCTCACCGTGGTGTTGGAGACGATGATCCCGTTCAGCCCGTAGATCGCCGCTACGCTGACGATGTCGGCCACCTCCTGGTCCTTCAAATCGGGGGCGACCTTCAGCAGCAGCGGATAGTCCCGCCCGCCGCGAGCCAGCGCCTCCCTCGCCTCCCGAAGCCGACCGGCCAGTTCCTCCAGGGCGGCGCGCGCCTGCAGGTTGCGCAGGCCCGGCGTATTGGGCGAAGACACGTTGATGGTGAAATAGTCGCACCGGCCCCAGAGCCGCTGCAGCCCGGTGACGTAGTCGGCGATGCGATCCGCGGAGTCCTTATTGGCGCCGAGGTTC
>CAXTRP010000298.1:0-4477 GCA_964246615.1 uncultured Caulobacteraceae bacterium
CGATTTCCAAGATCGCCGGGATCAAGCTCGGCCAGGCCTATCGCCGCCAGCACGGCTTCGACGTGATCAGCGCCATGCCGACCAACCTCTATGGTCCCGGCGACAACTTCGACCTGAACAGCTCTCACGTTCTGCCGGCGCTGATCCGCAAGGCGCATGAGGCCAAGATTTCCGGCGCTCCGAGCTTCACGATCTGGGGGACGGGCTCGCCGCGGCGCGAGTTCCTGCACTCCGAGGACTGCGCCGACGCCTGTGTGCACCTGATGAAGGTTTACAGCGGCGAGAGCCACGTGAACGTCGGCTCTGGCGAGGACATCGCCATCTACGATCTGGCGAAGCTGGTGGCGGACGTGGTGGGCTTCACCGGCGAGATCGTGCGCGACACCTCCAAGCCCGACGGAACACCTCGCAAGCTGATGAGTGCAGACAGCCTGCGCGCCCTGGGGTGGGCGCCTCGCATCGGTCTCGAAGCGGGTGTCGCTGGCGTTTACAAGACGTTCTCAGCCCCGGCGGCCGAGACAACACGAGCGCGTGAGCTAAGCTGATCGATCACGATGGAGGGTACTGAAAGCCGCACGCTCGGCCGCAGCCTGTTCATTTACTGCATAAACTATGCGCCGGAGATGCTTGGCGTCGGGCGTTACGCGGGGGAGCTCGGTGATTACCTGCATCGTCAGGGCGTAGCGCTGGAGGTCATCACCACCCCGCCGCACTATCCCGGATGGCGGGTGCCGTCGCCTTATCGCAACGCCTATAAGGTGGATCGGCGCGATGGCGTCCGTATCAACCGGTGCCCGATCCTTCTGCGGGAGGCGATGGGCGGCCTCTCCCGCGTCATGATCGCGGCAAGCTTCGCTCTGACGACGGCGCCTGTGGTGATCTGGCGGGCGCTGGTGCAAAGGCCAGTTGTGATTCTGGCGACCGAGCCCTCGCTGTTCAGCGCACCGGCCGCCCTGATCGCCGCTCGACTATGTGGCGCCCGCGCCGTTCTGCATGTCCAGGACCTAGAGGTGGAAGCGGCCTTTGCGGTCGGTCACCTGAAGGGCCGGCGGGTGCTCGCCTTCGCACAGGCCGTTGAGCGCTTCCTGCTTAGGCGGTTCGACCAGGTCATCACCATTTCCTGCCGGATGGAGGCCGCCCTGGGCTCCGCCGGTGTTGCGCCAGACCGTCTTCATGTGGTGCGCAATTGGGTTGATCTCGCGAGCATCTATCCAAAGGCTGGACCAAATCCTTTCCGGCAGGAACTCGGCTTTGACGAGGACGCTCGCATGGTCCTCTACGCCGGAAATATCGGTCGCAAGCAGGCCCTTGATCAGGTGCTCGATGCGGCGACGCTGCTGTTGAACGACAGCCGAACACATTTCGTTATCGCGGGCGACGGGCCAGAGAAGGCAAGGCTGATGTCGCGCGCGACATCCAACGTTATCTTCCTGCCTCTGCAACCCGAGGAGCTGCTGAACGACTTGCTGAACGCCGCCGACCTCCACATCCTGCCGCAGGATCAAAACGCTGCAGACCTCGTCCTGCCCTCGAAGCTGGGCGGCATGCTGGCCAGTGGTAAGCCAATCGTCGTGCAGGCGGATGCAGGGACGGAGCTGCACAGCTTCCTCGCCGGCGCGGCTACGATAACCCCGCCGGGCGATCCGGCCGCCCTCGTAGCCGGGCTTGATCAAGCGTGTGCGCTGGCTGACGAGACATCAAAGCGTCGAGCCGAACTCGCCTTCTCCCTATCCGCACAGTCTTTGCTGGCTGATTTCCAGGATGCTCTTTTCGCCCGTTAGATCGCCGTGCTCCGCGCGACCCTTACGCGTGACGAATGCTCGCCGGAGCGCTGCCCCCCCAACCTAAAGGTTCATCCTGCGCTGCCGATTGGAGCGGGTAGCGGGAATCGAACCCGCATCCTCAGCTTGGAAGGCTGCTGCACGACCATTGTGCTATACCCGCCAACCGACAGTCCGTGGGCGCTCAATCGGCCAACGATGGCTCCGCGGGTAGGATTCGAACCTACGACCAGTCGATTAACAGTCGACTGCTCTACCGCTGAGCTACCGCGGACCAGCGTGGAGGCGGGGTCATAGCCTCACGGCGATGCGGGCGCAAGCGGCCGGCTGCCCGACGATGCGGCCGCGATGTCACGCGACGAGCGCCGAGCCGTGACAGCGCAGGCCGTCAGCCCAAACATCCGCTTCGCCGAGCCGAACGCCGCTTAGTGCCTCGATCTGGGTGATCAGCCCATCTAGGGGCGGCGCCGCTTGGAGCAGGAGCGCCTGCAGCGAGGGCGACACCGTTCCAGGCGTGACGCCAATCGCTGCGCCGGGCGTCTGCACCTGTACGTTGGTGGAGGCCAGCAGGGAGGCGACGCTGGCGCGAGCGATGTCGTTGGTGAATACGCTCTTCATCGTCTCGGCCGCAATGTCGGCCTGGCTGAAGTGCACAGTCTGCCAACTGGCCTGACTACCGCCGATGGCGACGCTGCTCGACGCAGTGGCGCGCACGAGCAGGGCGTTCAGCAGCGTAGCTGGTTGGACGGCCACCGGGCTGGTGAAGTTGGCCAAGGTGCTCGGGTCTACCTGGCCGATGGCGAGGGTCCCGAGGCTTGGCGACACCGACAGGTCGAACCCCTGGTCAGCGACGTTGGCGCCACACTGGATGTCCTGCAGTTTGGCCTGGGCGGAGGCCGCTTCCAGGTAGACGGGCAGGTTCACGAGGGCGCCTCCGGTGACCGCGGCGAGCGATCCCGGGGCCACGGCCGCATTGAGGTAGAGCCGCATCTGGGCGGTTCGCACCACCACCTGACCAGCATCGGTCACCGTCAACCAGGGGGAGTGACCGGGACGCTGCCCGATGACCAGAGAAACACTCAGCTTCGCTATACCAGGCAGAGCGCCGTCCAGCGACAGGTTGAGCTGACGTGCGCCGTTGGCGGCGGTGAGCAGCGCGTCCGCCAAGCCCAAAGCACCGACGGAGATGGCGGCGCCGCTGCCGTTGGAGGTGTGGTCCTGGGCGGCGTAGGGGCCCAGGTCGAACAGCGTGCTGAGCGGGGTGGGCGCAAGTCCGGTGGAGGCGGCGGCCAACGTCTTTGCCGCTGCAGCCGCCGTCGTCTGGCCGCTTGCCGACAAGGTGTCGGCAAGCGCGGCAAGCGCGGTGGACGGGGCGATGGCGGTGGACAGCAGCTGGTCGTAGCTCAGCGCGGTCAGGTTGGCGCGGCTCTGCAAGGCTGGGACATAGTTCAGCAAGCTGACATTGGCAGACGCCAGCGCTTGGTAGTCCATCGCAGAAAGCTGCACTTGGCTGCCGGTCAGGGCCGATAGCAGGCTGTTGGCCACGCCGCCGTTGAGCGAGGCCAAGCCCGAGCCGATGGAGAAGGCTGCATACTGCGCGCGCGCAGCCACCGCAGCGCGTGAAATGGTCAGGGTGGAACGCCCGATGATCAGCCCGGCGAAATACAGTGTGACGGGCGCCTTCAGGTTCACCTGGACTGCGTTGGGGTTCGCAGCGCCGGCGGTGAACCGCTGGGCTGCCCCCACGGTGGGATCGGCGGCATAGACGCCGCTGGTCGTTTGGGCCGTGATGCCGCCTGGCCACGAATTTAGGGCCGCTGTCGCCGCGGCCGCCGCCTGGGGCGATGTGCCGACGCTGGGATCCAGCCCCTGTACTGCGGCCATGGCGGCCAGGTCGGCCACCCCTTGCAACTGGCGGCTGCGCATCCCGATGTCGCCGAGGTCGACGCCCACCGCGGCGCTGGCCATGAGCGCCATCATGCACAGGGCGGTGAGCATGGCGGTGGCGCCACGGCGGTTGGAGGCGAGTTTGGCGAAACGGCGCATCTCAGAAGCCCCCGACTTGCACCGAGGCGCTGCGCACCACCGCGGAGGGAGGCATGGGGATGACGCCGCTCAAGGCCCAGAGCGGACTGGCGGAAGCGTCGTAGGCCACGTTCACCGTCATCACCTGCGCCTGATCGGCGTAGGCCAGCTGCACCAGCTTGGGATTGAGGAAGCCGTAGGTGGGCAGTTCGCTGCTCAGGCAGTTGGTCGCCAGCGTCTTGCGCTCACCATCGGACAGGCCGCCCAGCGCCGCCCGAGCGGAGTCGTTGGCGAGCTGCTGTACCGAGTGGGCGATCAGGAAGTAGCCGCCGTAGACGATGATCCCCAGGAGCAGCAGGATCAGGAGCGGGCCGATGATGGCGAACTCAACAGCCGCCGCGCCTCCACGGGCGTGGCCGAGACTGCGGAGGCCGCCAGCGACGCCGACGCTTGCTGAGGAAGTCTTGACTGGCATTGTCGAACCCCCTGCGCCCGGCTCAGGCGGCGTGCTGAAGGGCGTTGGCGGTCAGTGCTCGCAAAGCGACGCAGAGTGGCAGGTAACCCGCCCGACGCGGCTCCAGGGTCAACGACCCACCCATGGCGTCTAGCACCCGCTCGGCGGCGTCCAGCGCTTGGCGATCCGCCACGGGGTCCACCAATGCAGGCGCGCC
>CAXTRP010000299.1:0-4458 GCA_964246615.1 uncultured Caulobacteraceae bacterium
CCTTCGTATCCTGGGATTCGATCAGGGTCTTCAGGAGCTCGGTATGAACGGCGATGCCATCCTGGGAGGTCTGGAGCGTCTCCTTCAGCTTGCCGTCGGTCGCGTGCTTGGCGATCTTTTTCAACGCCTTGGCCATCTGGTCGTTCGCCGACCAGAGATCCTTTAGCTCGTCGACATAAAGTTCATGCAGTGTCGTGATTTCCGCCATGTTTCCTCCATCGCGCTCGCCGACGACGCCATTCGCATCGCAGGGCAGGCAGCACTTTGCATTCGCGTAACGCTCCCAAGCTATCATGGATCATCGATTTTCCGCATCGTGGAGGCGCAGGGTGCGTCGGAGCCCCGGTGTCGAACGGGTTGATGGCTACGATCGCCTCGCTGCAGCTAGCCGACGACACGTGGCCGTCGCATAGAGCTGCGAGATGACTCTAAACGGGTTCCTTGGCCCCGATCGTCTTCGGAGTTCCCCCATGTCCGGCTTTTTCCGCAACCGAGCCTACAGCTTCCCAGGGTTGGCAGGCCTGCTCCTGGCGGGAGCCGCCTTCCAGGCGGTGGCGGCGACGCCGCCGAGCGACAAGCTGGTCCCGCGCTACAGCCACGTCTTCGTCATCCTGGACGAGAACAGGAACTACGATCGGATCCTCGATCCGGTCGTGGCTCCCAACATCTCGAGCCTCGCCAAGACATACGGCGTCGCGACCCGCTTCTACGGCGAGGTGCATCCGAGCGAGGCGAACTATGTCGCTCTGCTGGCTGGCGACACCTTCGGCATCCATGACGACGACGCCTACTACTGCCATCCGGCGTCCACCCAGCCCTTCTGCGATGGGGCGAGCGCGCCCGGCTATGCCGATCATACGATTTCGGCGCGCCACCTGGGCGACCAGCTGCAGGCGCGTGGCCTCAGCTGGAAGGGTTATTACGAAAGCATTCCCGAGGCTGGATCGGGCGCCGTGGTGGCGAGCGACCCGGCCTTCGACAACGGGACCCGTAAGACCGCGCTCTACGCTTCGAAACATTCCGGCTTCATGAACTTCGCCTCGGTCCAGACCGACCCGCACCGGGCCGACCGGATCGTCGGCTTCTCCCAGTTGCAGACGGACATGGCGAGCGGCGACATGCCGGCCTTCGCCGTCATAGTCCCCAACCAGTGCAACGACATGCACGGCCTGCACGGCGAAGGCGTGCCCGCCGATTGCGATGGGCTGAACGAACCAGCCCTGATCCGCCGGGGTGACGCGGCGAACGGCGTGCTGGTGCGAGAGCTGATGGCCAGCCCGGTGTGGCGCTCGCGCGAGAACGTGGCCATCGTGCTCACCTTCGACGAGGGATCGGGCAAGACGCGAGAGGGATGCTGCGGCGTGACGCCGGACGCGGTCTCCAACTTCGGTGGCGGCCACATCCCGACCGTCGTTATCACCAACCATGGCGTCCGAGGCGTCGCCGACGACACGGCCTACAACCACTACTCGCTCCTGCGCACGATCGAGGACGCTTTCGGCGTCACCGAACACCTGCGGCACGCAGATGACACGGGGGATGGCGTCCAGCCGATGGTCAAGCTGTTCGCAACGGCGCCGTGAGCCTCGCTTCAGTCAAGTCGGCGGCGCGCCTTCGCTCAGGGTCAGCAGATCGGGGGCCTTCAGACGCCACGGGCGGCTGAGCGCGCCCCAAGGCTCGACGCATGCAGGATGCGCAGGCCCGCACAGGCCGCGCCATAGCCGTTGTTGATGTTCACCATCGTGACGCTCGGCGGCCGTGGGGCGATGCGGGTAAGGCGTCTGACGGGGTGACATCTGTCACTTGCCGAAGAATGTCGATCAGACATCCTCGTTAGTGGACTTGCAGCGATGTGACGCCTGGGCGGAGAGGCCGGCGACTGGTGCACGTTAGGGAGGATCTCTGGGGGTGCGACCGTCGATCCCGAGACAAGGTGGTCCTAAACGCCATCGTTCGACGTGGGTGAAGCTGGGCGGTCAGCTTGTATGGCTGGCCTACCTCGCCCTCTACTTCACGCCCTGGGCTTTCGAGCGGCCGAGCCTGAAGCAGGTGGTTGCGGGACTGCTCGGAACGGCCGTGTTCCTGGCGATCTACGCCGATGGGATGCGGGAACGGCGCTCCGTGGTGTTCCATGCCCTGGCCAGCACCGGGGTCGGCTTGGCGCTCAGCCCGTTCGGCGGCGCCTGGAGCGTGTTCAACGTCTATGGCGCGTCCTTCGCCGGTCGGCTGAGGCCGCAGCGCAGGGCCAAGGCTCTGCTGATCGGCCTGCAGCTGGCGCTGACGGCGTTCGGTCTCCTGACGCGTCAGCCCTGGCCGGCATGGGTGTCGGGGGTGTTTTTCGGCTCGCTCATCGGTTTCGCAAGGCTCTGGCAAAGCGAGCTGGAGCTGACGAACCGCCAGCTCGAGCAGGCGCAGGCGGAGGTCCGCGCCTTGGCCACCGCAGCCGAACGCGAGCGGATCGCCCGCGACCTGCACGATCTTCTAGGCCACACCCTGACAGTGGTGGCGGTGAAGGCCGAACTGGCTCAACGGCTCTGCGACCGTGACCTGGATGCGGCGCGGCGCGAGATGCAGGAGCTCGCCGGCATCGCCCGCGACGCCCTGACCGAGGTCCGGACCGCCGTCATCGGCATGAAGGGCGCGAGCCTCGCCGCCGAGGTCGAACGGGCTGAGCGGGCCTTGTCGGCCGCAGGCGTCGAGGCGAGGGTGCGCAACACCTTGACCGGCAGCGACCCGCAACAGGAGGCGGTGATCACCATGGCGTTGCGGGAGGCGGTGACCAACGTGATCCGCCACGCCCAAGCCAAGGTCTGCACGATCGTGGTGGAGGCTGTTCTGGGCGATGAGATCAGGCTGAGCGTCAGCGATGACGGCTGCGGCGGTGATGTGGCGGAGGGATCTGGACTGTCGGGCATGAGGACACGCCTGCAGGCGGCTGGAGGCCAGCTTCAGGTGGAAACCGACGCCGCCGGCCTGCGGCTCACCGCGATCCTGCCCAGACCCCAGGGCCCGCAGGCATGATCCGCATCGTCATCGCCGAAGACCAAGCCTTGGTGCTCGGGGCTCTGGCGGCGCTGCTGGGTCTCGAACCCGACCTGAAGGTGGTCGGCCGGGCGGTGGACGGGCGACAGGCGCTCGAATGGGTGCTTGCCCTGCAGCCGGACGTGCTCGTCTCCGACGTCGAGATGCCGGCGCTGAGCGGCATCGAGGTGGCGGCGCGGCTGCAGGCCCTGCGTTCGCCCACCCGGGTGTTGATCGTCACCACCTTTGGCCGGGCCGGCTATCTCCGGCGCGCGCTGGACGCAGGCGTGCGTGGATACCTGCTGAAGGACGCGCCGAGCGCCGAACTGGCCTCGGCCGTCCGGACGATCGCGGCAGGCGGAAAGGCCATCTCCCCCCATCTGGCCGAAGCGGTATGGGACGCGCCGATCGACCCGCTGACCGAACGCGAGCGGGCGATCCTGCGGCTGGCCGAAGAGGGCCGATCCAACCGCGCCATAGCCTCTGCGCTCGATCTCTCCGCCGGCACAGTGCGCAACTACCTCTCCGAGGCCGCCCAGAAGCTGGGTGCGGCGAACCGGACCGAGGCTGGCCGCATCGCCCGCTCCAACGGCTGGCTGTAGCGCGCAGCACGGGCTTGGCCGAACGGGTGACATTCGTCACCTGGGAGGCGTGACGGCGGACACTGGCGCCCTGCCTCCCTGACGCAGAAATTGGCTGCGTCGAACGAAGGAGGACATGATGGTCGAGCTGGCGGGGGAGCGGAGCGCGTCTCCTATGAAAATCGGGGCGGCTGAGAGCCCGGCCACGCCTCTGCGACGAGCTGGGGATTATCTGCGGGCCAACGGGCTCAACCTGGGGGCGGACGTGCTGGTCAACTTCATCCTGCCCTATGTGATCTTCGATCAGGCCAGGGTCGCCTTGGGCGAGGTCGACGCCCTAATCGCCTCGTCCGCGCCGCCGATCGTCTGGAGCCTGGTCGAGTTCGCTCGGCGCCGCAGGATCGACGCCCTGTCCGTGCTTGCGATCGCCGGCATCGCGCTTTCGCTCATAGCCTTTTTTGGGGGCGGCTCGGTCCATTTCCTTCAGCTGCGCGAGAAGCTGGTGACGGCTCTGATCGGCCTGGTCTTCCTCGGCTCGGCGGCCATTGGCCGGCCGCTGGTCTACCAGCTTGCACGGGCGGGCCTTGCGAGGCGCAAGCCCTCTGAGCTGGCCGCTTTCGAAGCGGCGCGTGACACTGCAGTTTTCAGGCGCTCCATGACGCTGATGACCTTGGTCTGGGGCTTCGGTCTGGTTGGCGAGGCGGCGTTGTCTTGCCTCCTGGTCTATATGATCAGCATCCGCGAGTATCTGATCGTTGGCCCGGTCATTGGAAACGCCAGCATGGGCGGGCTCGGCCTCTGGACTTTCTGGTACAGCCGCCGCCAGCGTCGCCGTGGAGAGGCGCAGCGCGACGCG
>CAXTRP010000300.1:0-4448 GCA_964246615.1 uncultured Caulobacteraceae bacterium
CCTCGCTCGGCGTCTACGGCGTGATCATGGGCGGCTGGGCGTCCAACTCCAAGTATCCGTTCCTGGGCGCGCTGCGCTCGGCGGCGCAGATGGTGAGCTACGAAGTGTCCATCGGCCTGATCATCCTGACGGTGATCCTGCTCGCCGGGTCCATGAACCTCTCCACCATCGTGGAGCACCAGGACGGCGGCTTCTGGAACTGGAACGTGTTCGGAGGCGGAGGCCTGAAGAACCTGCCTCTGATCGTGGTCATGTTCCCGATGATGGTGGTGTTCTTCATCTCGGCGCTGGCGGAGACAAACCGTCCGCCCTTCGACCTGTCGGAGGCGGAGAGCGAGCTCGTGGCCGGCTTCCAGGTGGAGTATTCCTCCACGCCGTATCTGCTGTTCATGATCGGCGAGTACGCCAACATCGTGCTGATGTGCGCCATGCTGAGCGTGCTGTTCATGGGGGGCTGGACCTCGCCCATCCCTCTGCCCTTCATCCACCCGCCCTTCTGGCTGTCCGAAGTTGTCAGCTTCTTCTGGATGGCGGTGAAGATGGGCTTCTGGTTCTTCATGTTCGCCATGGTGAAGGCCATCGTCCCCCGCTACCGCTACGACCAGCTCATGCGCCTCGGCTGGAAGGTCTTCCTGCCGACCTCGCTGGTATGCGTCGTGGCGGTGAGCGCGTGGCGCGTGTTCGTGGTCGGGAGTTAAGTCATGGCCTTCGCCGAACGCGTCACCCAGGCCGTCAAGGGCGCAACACTTATGGACTTCGTGGGGGCCTTCGGGCTGGCCATGAAGTACATGGTGCGGCCCAAGGCCACCATCTACTACCCCTTCGAGAAGGGGCCGCTCAGCCCGCGCTTCCGGGGCGAGCACGCGCTACGCCGCTATCCCAACGGGGAGGAGCGCTGCATCGCCTGCAAGCTGTGCGAGGCCATCTGCCCGGCCTGGGCCATCACCATCGAGGCGGAGCCCCGGGCCGACGGTTCCCGCCGCACCACCCGCTACGACATCGACATGGTGAAATGCATCTATTGCGGCCTGTGCCAGGAGGCCTGCCCGGTGGACGCTATCGTCGAGGGGCCTAACTACGAGTTCACCGTGGAGACCCGCGAGGAGCTGCTCTACGACAAGGCCAAGCTGCTCGACAACGGCGACCGCTGGGAACGCGAGATCGCCAGGAACCTGGAGCTGGACGCCGCATACCGGTGACCTTCATCATCACCTGCGAGGCGGGAGCTTTGTGCCACCCGCGTTGTTCCCCGTTTCGCCCGGACTTGTTCCGGGCGCCCAGAGCGCAGACACCTGCAAGCTACGGCGCGACCTGAGTTCCTTGTGATCGACGCGGCGCTCTGCCTGCCCGGAACAAGTCCGGGCAAGACGGAAGGGCCGCTGTGCAGGGGAGGATAAGGATGGCAGGGGAGTAGCGCTTCGCCGGGCCGTGCTTTAGGAAGGCGCGACTCTGACCAAGCGGGCCGCGCCGGCCGACTTTGTGTGTGAAGGAACGCGCGTTTGGACCTGCAGGCCATAGCCTTCTACGTGCTGTCTGCGGTGACCATCGGCTCGGCCCTGATGGTCGTGACCGCGCGCAATCCCGTGCATTCCGTCCTGTTCCTGATCACCACCTTCTTCACTTGCGCAGGGTTGTTCGTGCTGTTGGGCGCGGAGTTTCTGGCCATGCTGCTGGTGGTGGTCTACGTCGGTGCGGTGGCGGTGCTGTTCCTGTTCGTCGTCATGATGCTGGACGTGGACTTCGGCTCGCTTCGGTCCGGCTTCGCGCGCTACCTGCCCATCGGCGGCGTGGTGGCGGCGGTGCTGCTCGGCGAAATGATCCTGGTGGCGAGCGCCGTCGGCGATCGGGGCGCAGCGGTCACCACCCACTACGCCGCCAGCCCGTACACCAACACCGAGCAGATCGGGCGCGTGCTCTACACCGACTACATCTACTTCTTCGAGGCGGCGGGCATGGTGCTGCTGGTGGCCATGATCGGGGCCATCGTGCTGACACTGCGCCACAAGCCGGGGATCAAGCGCCAGGTCATCGCCGACCAGACCGCCCGCACCGCCGCCAACGGCATGAGGATCATCACCGACGTGAAGATCGGCCAAGGGATCGACGCATGAGCGTAGGCCTCAACCCCTATCTGGCGGTGGCGGCGATCCTGTTCACCATCGGGGTGTTCGGCATCTTTGTGAACCGGCGCAACATCATCATCATCATGATGGCGATCGAGCTCATCCTGCTCGCCGTGAACATCAACCTGGTGGCCTTCTCCAGCTTCCTGCACGAGGTGACGGGCCAGATTTTCGCCATGTTCGTGCTGACCGTCGCCGCCGCCGAGGCCGCCGTGGGCCTGGCCATCCTGGTGACCTTCTTCCGCAACCGCGGCGACATCCTGGTGGACCGCGCCAACATGATGAAGGGCTGACCCGTGGAAGCCCTGCTCGTCACCCTCGTCTTCGCGCCCCTGCTGGCCGCTGTCGTTGCGGGCCTTTCCGGCCGGCGCATCGGCGACGTCCCCTCCATGGCCGTCACCACCGGCCTGCTGGCGCTGTCGTGCGCGCTGTCCTGGTACACCTTTTCCCAGGTCGCCTGGGGGAGCTGGACCCAGCACTACGTCTTCCAGCTGCTGCCCTTCATCGACGTAGGCCAGTTCCAGTCGGCCTGGTCGATCCGGCTCGACACGCTTTCGGCGGTGATGCTGATCGTGGTGACGACAGTCAGCTTCCTCGTGCACCTGTACTCCTGGGGGTACATGGCAGACGACGACAGCAAGCCGCGCTTCTTCGCCTACCTGTCGCTGTTCACCTTCGCCATGCTGATGCTGGTGACCTCGGCCGACTTCATGCAGCTGTTCTTCGGCTGGGAAGGCGTGGGGCTGGCGAGCTACCTGCTGATAGGCTTCTGGTTCAAGAAGCCCACCGCCAACGCCGCTTCCATCAAGGCCTTCGTGGTCAACCGGGTTGGCGACTTCGGGTTTGCGCTCGGCATCATGACGGTGTTCTGGATGTTCCACACCATCCGCTTCGCCGAGCTGTTTCCGCTGATCGCCAGTAAGGCTCACGCCAACTGGGTGTTCGCGGGCCAGACTTGGAGCGCGCTGGATATCGCGGGCTTCCTGCTGTTCATCGGCGCGGCGGGCAAGTCGGCCCAGTTCTTCCTGCACGTGTGGCTGCCCGACGCCATGGAGGGGCCGACCCCCGTTTCCGCCCTGATCCACGCGGCCACCATGGTGACCGCGGGCGTTTACATGCTGTGCCTGCTGTCGCCGCTCTATGAATATGCGCCGGTGGCTCGCGCCATCGTCACCGTCATCGGGGCCATAACCTGCCTGTTCGCCGCCACCGTCGGTCTCGCCCAGAACGACATCAAGCGGGTGATCGCCTACTCGACCTGCTCGCAGCTCGGCTACATGTTCTTTGCCGCAGGCTTGGGCGTCTACCAGGCGGCCATGTTCCACCTGTTCACCCACGCCTTCTTCAAGGCGCTGCTGTTCTTGGGTGCAGGCTCGGTGATCCACGGCATGCACCACGAGCAGGACATGCGGCGCATGGGACGGCTGACTAAATACCTTCCGGTGACCTTCGGGGTGATGATCGTCGGCACCATCGCCATCACCGGCCTGGGGATCCCCGGTGTCGACCTCGGCTTCGCCGGGTTCTACTCCAAGGACGCCATCATCAATGCGGCTTTCGTCGCCGGGGGCGACCATCGGACGTTCGGCTATTTCGCATACATCATCGGCGTGCTGGTAGCGGGGCTGACCTCGTTCTACTCCTGGCGTCTGGCCTTCATGACCTTCAGCGGCGCATCCAAGTGGGAGCACGCCGCCCATGGGGACAGCCCGCACGGCGCCGCGGTGGCCCATCCGGACACCAGCCACGCCTCCTCAGCCCAGATCGAGACCCACTCCGAGCCCGACACCAACCCCGAACCGATAGATCACAGCCACGGTCACGGCGGCTTCAAGCCGCACGAGAGCCCCTGGATGATGCTGGTCCCGCTGCTGGCGCTGTCTGTTGGCGCCATCTTCTCGGGCGCGGTGTTCGACCGCATGTTCATCGGGGAGGGGCGCGACGCCTTCTGGCGCGGAGCGATCTTCACCTCGGCCCACAACACGACCCTCGCCCACCTAGACCAGTTGCCGGTTTGGGCCGCCCAGGCGCCGCTGGTATTGTCCCTGATCGGGCTGGCGTTGGCGGCCTACTACTATCTGCTGCATCCAGCCTATGCGAAGGCGATCGCGGACGGCGATGGGCTGCTCTACCGCTTCGTCTACAACAAGTGGTACGTGGACGAGATCTACCAGGCGACCTTCGTCCGCGGCGCCCGGGCGCTTGGCGATTTCCTCTGGAAGACGGGCGACCAGAAGCTCATCGACGGCGGCGGCCCCAACGGGGTAGCCTGGCTGTCGGCGCGCACAGGGCGGGGGTTGGCCATCCTGCAGAGCGGCTACCTCT
>CAXTRP010000301.1:0-4427 GCA_964246615.1 uncultured Caulobacteraceae bacterium
CTGAGTTCGACTACGCCGAATGGGCATGCCGGCACGCAGTAGCCGCAGCCGTTGCAGATGTCCTGCTGCACCACCACCGTGTCGAACTCGGTCTTGAACAAGGCCCCCGTAGGACACGCCTCCATGCAGGGCGCGTGGTGGCAGTGCTTGCACACGTCGCTCATCATCAGCCAGCCGCTCTGGAAAGCCGGCTGGGTGTTGTCGCGCACGCCGTAACCGGTTTCGGCGGCCGCCCGGTCGGCCTGCTTCTTCTCGATGAAGGCCACGTGGCGCCAAGTGTTGGCCGAGAGCGCGCCCGTGTTGTCGTAGGAGTGGCCGGTCAGCGCGATCTCGTCGGCAGGCAGGTTGTTCCATTCCTTGCACGCCACCTCGCAGGCCTTGCAGCCGATGCACACGGTAGTGTCGGTGAAGAAGCCATAGCTCTTCCCGGGCTCGATCAGGCAGCCGGCGGTGAGTTCCGACTCGTCGGGGATCAACCCCTTCAGGGTGGACTGGGTGTAGTCGCGAGCCCGAGGGCTGACGTCGAAACCGACCATGGTCATCAGGCGACGTCCAACAGGGTGATGCGCTTGGCCTTGTAGGCGATGACGCCCTTGGCCTGGGCGTACTTGACCCGCACGCGGGTCCGCTCGTGCGCGAGCTTCGGCAACTGATCGGTCTCGCACAGGGCGTGACGGCTCAACACGAAGTGGTGGGAGACCCCGCCGGTGTCGGTCAGCTGGAATCGACCCTCCTGCACGATGGTGACCACGCCTTCCATGTCCGGCATCACGCCACCTCCGTCATCGCAGACCTAACCTCCCAGCATCTCGCTAAGTTGCCGTTTCCCAATCCTCCCCGCTGGGCAGGGGAGGAGAAGGGGTGCGGAACCGGCCCTGCATGAGGCGAGTTTGCCGCCTGTCTCGGGAGTACGCATTTTGGCCAGGAAGCTCCGCAAGTCCATCGTCGGCCGGGCTGAGCGCTTCCTCGCCGACTGGACCCTGCCGCGCCAGATCGCGGGGCAGGACATCTTCTCCGTCGGCTCCAAGAGCACCTCCTCGAAGGAACTCCGCCCCCGGCTGGAACAGGCGGATGCAGTGGGGACCAGCGTCTGCCCCTTCTGCGCAGTGGGCTGCAGCCAGCTTATCTACGTGAAGGACAAGAAGCCGATCCACATCGAGGGCGATCCGCGCTCCCCCGTCAACAAGGGCACGCTGTGCCCCAAGGGTGCGGGCACGCTCGGCATGCTGCTGAGCCCCAAGCGGATCAACACCGCCATGTATCGCGCCCCCTATTCCGACCGGTGGGAGGAAAAGCCGCTCGACTGGATGATGGATCGGATCGCGCACCTCACCAAGCAGACCCGCGACGAAACCTTCGTGGACAAGCTGCCGGACGGCACGACCATCAACCAGACGGTGGGGCTAGGGTCGCTCGGCGGCGCGACCATGGACAATGAGGAAAACTACCTCATCAAAAAGCTGCTCGGCGGGGGACTGGGCGTCGTCAACATCGAGAACCAAGCTCGAATTTGACACTCCTCATCGGTGCCCAGTCTGGGCGCCACCTACGGACGCGGCGCCGCCACCATGGCGTTGTGGGACCTTGCGAACGCCGACTGCGTGATCGTGATGGGCTCCAACATGGCGGAGAATCATCCGATCGCTTTCCGCTTCGTGGTCGAAGCCCAGCGGAAAGGCGGCAAGGTTGTCCACGTCGACCCGCGGTTCACCCGCACCTCGGCCCTGTCCGACATTCACGCGCCGATCCGTTCGGGCAGCGACATCGCCTTCTTGGGCGGGCTGATCCGCTACGTGATCGAAAACGACCTGTGGTTCAAAGACTTCGCCCTGGCCTACACCAACCTCGACCACATCATCGAGGACGGCTACCAGGACCCCGAGCAGCTCGACGGCCTGTTCTCAGGCTTCGACCCGGACAAGGGTTCCTACGAGCACGACACCTGGCAGTACAAGAACAAGACCTACCCCTCGCCCGTCTCCGAGCACCGCGTGCAGGAGCAGGAGGCCAAGCACGGCGAGGACTTCGAGGCGATGACCCAGTCGCCGCCGGAGCGCGACCCTACGCTCCAGCACCCCAACTGCGTCTACCAGATCCTTAAGCGCCACTACGCCCGCTACACGCCCGAGATGGTGGAGCAGGCCACCGGCTGCCCCACGGAGACCTTCCTCAAGGTCGCCGAGACCTACGCCGCCAACTCCAAGCGCGATCGCACCACCGCCATCTGCTACGCGGTGGGCTGGACCCATCACAGCGTCGGCGTGCAGATCATCCGGGCGGCGGCGCTGCTGCAGGGGCTGATGGGCAACATCGGCCGGCCGGGCGGGGGCATCATGGCGCTGCGGGGCCATGTGAGCATCCAGGGCTCCACCGACATCCCCACGCTCTACAACATGCTGCCGGGCTATCTGCCCCAGCCCAACGCCTTCCACGACCACGACACGCTGGCGGAGTACCTCAAGGTCGAGACGCCGACGACCGGCTGGTGGTCCAACATGCCCAAGTACGTGGTGAGCCTGCTCAAGGCCTGGTACGGCGAGGCGGCGACGACGGACAACCAGTACGGCTACGCGTTCATTCCCAAGCTGACCGGCGACGTCAGCCAGGAGCCCATGACCATGGCCATGGCCGACGGGGTCATCAAGGGCCAGTTCATCCTGGGCCAGAACCCGCTGGTCGGCGCGGTGAACTCCGAACTGGTCGAGGAGGGTCTGTCCAGGCTGGAATGGCTGGTGGTGCGCGATTTCGCCATGACCGAGACCGGCGACTTCTGGCGGGACGGACGCCGCGTCCAGAGGGGCGAAATTGCAGCCCACCAGATCGGGACGGAAGTCTTCTTCCTGCCCGCCGCCATGCCGGGCGAGAAGGAAGGCTCGGTCACCAACACCTCGCGCCTGGTGCAGTGGCACGATCACGTGTGCGAGGCGGCGGGCGACAGCCGCTCCGACCTCTGGTTCATGTACCATCTCGGCCGGCGGCTGAAGGCGCTCTACGCCGATAGCACCGACCCCAACGACCGCGGCATCCAGGCCCTGACCTGGGACTACCCGGTGAAAGGCGAGCGGCAGGAGCCGGACGCCGAGGCGGTGCTGAAGGAGATCAACGGCTACACCGTCGCCGACCGCAAGCAGGTGGCCAAGTACCAGGAGCTGAAGGACGATGGCTCCACCGCGTCGGGCTGCTGGATCTATACCGGCATCTACCCGAGCGAGGACCGCAACCAGGCCCGCATGCGCGTGCCGGACGGACCCGACGGCGACGGCAGCCACAAGGACTGGGCCTTCGCCTGGCCGTCCAACCGGCGGACCATGTACAACCGCTGCTCCGCCGATCCCGAGGGCAAGCCCTGGGCCGAAAACAAGAAGATGATCTGGTGGGACGAGGACCAGTCCAAGTGGACCGGCCTGGACGTCCCCGACTTCATCCCCGACAAGCGCCCGGACTATCGCCCCGACTGGTCCAAGAACCCGCGGGGGATGGACGCCATCGGCGGGGCCGATCCCTTCATCATGGAGGCGGACGGCCGCTGCGCCATTTTCGCGCCGTCGGGGCTTAAGGACGGGCCGCTACCGACCTATTACGAACCCTTGGAGAGCCCGACCCACAACCCCTTCTACAGCCAGCAGGCCAATCCCACCGCCAAGCGCTACCCGCGCGAGGGCAACGAGCTGCACCCGCCCGCCGACGCGCGCTTCCCCCACGTCTTGACCACCTACCGGCTGACCGAGTTGCACTGCGGCGGCATCCCCACCCGGATCATGCCCCACACCGCCGAGCTTCAGCCCGAAGCCTTCGTGGAGATCTCGCCCGAACTCGCCGAGGCGATCGGAGTGAAGAACCTCGATTGGACGGTGCTCTCCACCCTGCGCAGCGAGATCGAGGTCAAGGCGCTGGTCACCGAACGAATGCGGCCCTTCCAGATCAACGGGGCCACCGTGCACAACATCGGCATGCCCTGGGTCTTCGGCTGGAAAGGCTATGCAAACGGGGCGGTGGTCAACGCGTTGCTGGCGATCACCGGCGACGCCAACACCTCCATCCACACCACCAAGGCCCTGACCTGTTCCATCCGCGCCGGCCGATTGCCGGTGGGCGAGCGCATCAGGGAGGTGGTGTGAACGATCCGCGTCTGGACCTGGCGGCAGAGGCGCTGGACCGGGCGCTCGCCGCACGCCCACGCCAGGACGGGCAGGCCTTCACCGAGGCCACCAAGCCGATCTGCGCCTATCGCGACGCGTTGCGGCATGGCCTGCGCGACAATCCCGGCGATCCCCTCGCCCGCAAGCGACTGAAGGACGCCAACGTCGCCGTAAGCCTGCTTCTGGCCGGCCACTACCCGCTGGGCGAAATGCCGTGGGATCAGCTGGAAACGTTGCGCCAGCACATGGCGGCGATGCGGCAGGACACAACGGCCTGAACCCGCCGCT
>CAXTRP010000302.1:0-4417 GCA_964246615.1 uncultured Caulobacteraceae bacterium
CTGCCAGGCGGAGGTGCTGGCCGGGCGCGAGGCGGGTCGGGACCCGCACGCCCTGCTGGAGGACGCCGCGGCTGGCCTGCCGCCAGGGGCGGACGGCCTCGTCTTTCTCCCCTACCTCATGGGCGAGCGCTCGCCGGTCTGGGACGGCCGGGCGTCGGGCGCCTTCGTGGGGCTCAGCCTGTTTCACACCCGCGCGCACCTGTACCGCGCGGTGCTGGAAGGCGTGGCGCTGGCGCTGCGCCATGCCATGGAGGCGGGAGCCAGGGGCGCCGCCGTGCTCGACCGCCGCCTCGTCGTGGTGGGTGGCGCCGCCCGGTCCGACCTGTGGATGCGCGTCATCGCCGACGTCACCGGCTTCCCGGTCTGGACGATCCGCGAGGACGTGGAGGCGGCGCTGGGGGCCGCGCGGCTCGCGGCGCTCGGCTGCGGGCTGCTCCGGCCCGACGATCCCGACCGGTGGATCACCCTTGTGGAGCGCGCCGCGCCCGACTCCGCCCGGACGCGGCGCTACGACGCCCTGTTCACCGTCTATGCCGGCCTCTACCCGGCACTGAAGCACTCCATGCACGCGCTCGCGGGGTTGCGTGGGCCGGCGACGTAGAACCCACGGTTCGGTCATCGGCAAGTTGGCGATTGCAGGCCGGAACGCGAGGTAGCCGGGCCATGCTGGCCTGATGATGCCCGGGCGCTCGACCTATCCCGTCTACCGCTTCCCGGCAGGGATCATCAGCCTGAAACTGGGCGCGGCACCCGGAGCGCCGTAGCTTGGCCGCCTGAACCCCTCCAGCATGGTTCTGTCAGCTTTCGCGCTGGCAGTTCTGCTCACATCTGGTGACAGCAGGCCGGATCACGCTTCCTGCAGGATGCGAAGCGCCATCCGGGCACCTCTGGTGATGCGGGAGCGGCGGAGCGGTGCTGGAACGACTTGGTTGTGGCGGCGGCGAGAGCGAAGGAGGTTGCGGAGTTCACCGTGCTCGCGGCAGAGGCGGGCGGCTGTTCGTCGGCATCTACACCGTCACAATGGCCATCGTCGGCAGCCGCTTTCGTGACGGCGCCCTAGAGCATCGTCCGATCGAATGGGATCACCTACCGGACGGAGATGCTTGCCGGAACAACGACCTGGAGCGGAAGCCATCCGATCTGAGTCGTGAGGGGTTCCCCGACGCGGGTGGGATGTGGTTCACCATGCGGGCTGGGCAGGAGGCCGGCCTGCATGGGTGGGCCGTTGTCCCTGGACCCTCGTTCCCGCGTGGTTGCTGCCGTGTCGGTTGGCATGTCCCGCCGCCAGGCGGCAGCCGACGACCTGTGGGACGCCATCCGCAACGCACTGCCGACCTTCACGCCACAGGACTGCATCAGCTACTTCACCGCAGCCGGGTATGAACCGCACTGATCAGACTCTGCTCTAGGAGTCTTCCCCGAGCGCCCGGAGATGAGTGAACACCGCCTCGACGCTCACGACGTCCGCGTACTTCACCTGCAGGTCGTACAGGCTGGCGAAGTGCGGGCTCTCGTGCCGGTCGGCGGTGCATTGCTCGGGCACGATCGTCCGGTAGCCGTGCGACAGGCTGTCCACGGCGGTCGCCCGCACGCAGCCGGAGGTGGAGCCGCCAGTGACGATCACCGTGTCCACCCGGTGGAAGGTCAGCAGGGAGGACAGGTGGGTCTCGTGGAAGGCGGAGGCCATGCGCTTGTTCAGCACCGTGTCGAGCGTCCGGTCCACCGTCAGCCGGTCATCGAGCTGCGAACGGCGCGAGCCCTCCTTGATGGACTGCAGCGCGTCCGGGCCGTCCGAGCGGGTGCCCCACACGCCGGCGTCGTCGCCGCTCGGCGAGAAGGCCACGTAGGTCCACACGACCGGCAGCCGCTTCTCGCGCATCAGGGCCGCCAGCCGGTCGACATACTCCAGCTGGCGGGGGTCGGTCGTGTACGCCGTGCCGAACTCGTCGGGTCGCGTGTAGGCGTGCTGCAGATCGACGTTGACGAGGGCCGGGCGACGGCCGAACCCGAACGGGCGGCGCCTGCCCGGGGTGGCCTGCAGCGCCAGGAACAGCTCGCGCGCCGTCTTGCCGGATGTTTCCATGCGAGGGTCTCCGAGGGGGTTGGGTTCCATGCCGCCAGGCCGGGGAGACGACCTGTTCGCTGGGCCAGGAAAGAAAGGAAGAATCTTCTTTTTCTGAAGAAAAAGAAGCAAAAAGACTTTGTTCCGTAAGATCCGAACGTGGACCACATTCCGAGCCAGACTCGCAAAAGTTTTTTGCTTCTTTTTTTCAAAAAAGAAGTGCTTCCTTGCTTCCTGTCCGCTCCAGGAAGGCGGTCTCAGCCGCTCGCCGTCTGGACGCCGGCCCGGCTGGCCATGCGCGGCTGGATGTGCTCGCCGAACTGCCGCATGCCGAGCACGAAGTCGTCGAAGGTCATCATGATGCCGCCCAGGCCCTCGATGGCGGCGATCTCGTCCAGCATCGCCGCCACCCGCTCGTAGCTGCCGATCAGCTTGAGCATGGCGTTGGGCTGCCGTCCCCAGCGCCCCGCCGCCATGCGCCCGGCCGTGGAGTCCGGGGCCGCCTTGGCATCAGCGCCGGCCTGGGTGGCCATCCAGTCGAGCGCCGTCTCGTCCGTGCCGTCCTTGTAGTGCTCCCACTTCGCCATTGCCGCCGCGTCGGTGTCCGCGGCGATCACCATCAGCAGCAGCAGCGCACCGACCTGGCGCGGGCTGCCGGCGAGGGCGGCGCGCAGCCGGCCGATCACCGGGCGGGCGTTCTGCGGCTCGTTCAGGCCGCTCGCGACGACGAAGTTGTAGTCGAGATGCTCGGCGACGAAGCGCATGCCGCGCTCGCTCTGCCCGGCGCCGACCATCTGGATGCGTCCGGCCGGGCGCGGCTCCAGCCGGCAGTCCGTCATCTGGAAGAAGTCGCCCTTGAAGTCCGAGCGCCCCGTGGTCAGCAGGTCCTGCATCACCTGCACGTACTCGGAGCAGTAGTCGTAGCGCCGGGCGAAATGCGATTCGCCGGGCCAGAGCCCCATCTGCTGGTACTCGGCCGGCTGCCAGCCGGAGACGATGTTGACGCCGAACCGGCCCGGCGCGATCGAGTCGATCGTCACGGCCATCCGCGCGCAGAGCGCGGGCGGCATGGTGAGCACGGCGGTGGAGGCGAAGAGCTGGATGCGCCGGGTGACGGCCGCGAGCCCCGCCATCAGGGTGAAGGACTCCAGGTTGGCGTCCCAGTAGCCGCTGGCGCCGCCGAAGCCGCGCAGCTTGATCATCGACAGCGCGAAGTCGAGCCCGTACTGCTCGGCGAGCTGGACCACCTCCTTGTTGCGCTCGAAGCTCGGGACCTGCTCGGGCGAGTTGGTCGAGATCAGCCAGCCGCGGCTGCCGATGGGGATGAAGACGCCGATCCGGGTCATGGAACGCTCCGAGGGGTGGCCGCAGGGGAGGGGGCGCCGTAGCGGCCGCCGAGCGCCAGCATCTCCGGCGTGCCGATCAGCGCGTTGAGCCCGTGGAAGTCGAACATGCGCTCCGCGAACGGCGCGTTCGTGCCGTGCCGCGCCAGCGAGGCGTAGTAGTCCTGCGCGGTGCGCGCGAGGGCGCGCACGATGCCGCCGGGGAAGATCACCAGGCGGAAGCCGAGGCCAGCGAGCTCGGAGGCGTCGGCGAGCGGCGTGTCCCCGCCCTCCACCATGTTGGCCAGCAGCGGCCGCGTGTTCCCCAGCGCCGCGGCCACCGCGGCCAGCTGCTCGCGAGAGCGCGGCGCCTCCACGAACAGCACGTCGGCGCCGCTCCCGGCATAGAGGCGGGCGCGGTCGAGCGCGCGCTCCAGCCCCTCCACCGCCACCGCGTCGGTGCGCGCGATGATCAGCGTGTCGGCGCTGGCGCGGGCGTCCACCGCGGCGCGGATCTTGCCGGCCATCTCTCCGGCGGGGATGAGCGACTTGTCCTGCAGGTGCCCGCAGCGCTTGGGGCTGGTCTGGTCCTCGATCTGGATCGCGCTGGCGCCCGCGCGCTCGAACAGGCGCACGGTGCGCTGCACGTTCAGCGCGTTGCCGTAGCCGTCGTCGGCGTCCACCAGCAGCGGCGTCGCCACCCGGTCGCGCACCAGCGCGATCGTCTCGGCCACCTCGCTCATGGACACGAGCCCGCCGTCGGGCCGGCCGAGCCGGGTGTAGGCCATGGCGGCCCCGGACAGGTACAGGGCCTCGAACCCGGCCGCCGCGGCGATCGAGGCCGTCAGCGCGTCGAAGACGCCGGGTGCCACCACCACGCCGCCCGCCCGCAATCTCGCACCTAGTGTCATGCGCTGCTCCGCCTCTTTCCGCATGCTCGCCCCGTGGTCATGGTGTCATGCCGGTGAGCCCTGGTCATGACCTGGTTCGTCGGCAAGGCCAGGGCTCTGCCCTGGACCCGCCAGGAGGCTCT
>CAXTRP010000303.1:0-4397 GCA_964246615.1 uncultured Caulobacteraceae bacterium
CGGCCTGAACGTGCTGATCACCGGCGAGGTCGGCACCGGCAAGGGGCTGGCGGCGCGGGCCCTGCACGACCTCGGCAGTCGGCGAGACACGCCCTTCGTCACCGCCCAGCTTGGCGGCCTGTCGGCGGAGCGGGTGGATGCGGAGCTGCTGGGCACGCCTGATCGGCCTGGCAAGCTGCAGGAAGCCGACGGCGGCGTGCTGTTCCTTGACGAGGTGGGCGACCTGTCGCTGGACGCCCAGGCGCGGCTGGTGCGCATGGTGGACGGGGTGGAGCGGCCGTTGCACCCTGTCACCGGGCGCCGTCTCGACATGCGGATCCTGGCCTCCTCTCGGGTCGATCTGCGCGAGCTGAGCCGTCAGGGTCGGTTCCGCGACGACCTGCTGCTGCGCTTGAACGTCGGCATGATCCACCTTCCGCCCCTGCGCGAACGGCTGGACGATGTGCCGGACCTGGCCCGTACCTTCCTGTTCCGCGCCCATCGCGACGGCGCCCAGGGCAAGACCCTGGACGAGTCCGCTCTGCAACGGCTCAGCCGCCACGTCTGGCCCGGCAACGTGCGCGAGCTGGAGAACCTCATGCGCCGCCTGGCGGTGCTCTACACCGAGGACCTGATCACCGAGCGCCTCATCGAGCGCGAGCTGCACGAAGAGACCGACACGCCGAGCCTGGTGGAGCCCGCCCGCACGGTGGAGGATCTGGTGGAGCAGACCCTGAACGGCGTGTTCAACGCGCCCGGCGGCGAACTTCCGGCTGCGGGCCTCTACGATCGCACGCTGGAGAGCATCGAGCGGCCCTTGATCCGCATGACGCTTCGCGCCACCCGTGGAAACCAGATCAAGGCGGCCGAGGTGCTGGGCATCAACCGCAACACGTTGCGCAAGAAGATCGAGGTCCTCGGGATCGACGTCAGCAGGCGGCGCACGTGAGACGGCCGGCTGTCTCCAAAGCCTCGACGGCTTGCCCTAACAACCCCGCCCGATCCGGCTCAGGATGGGCCAGGCCCTAGCTCAAGGCGGCGTCGGCCGAAGAAGCATCGGCGCCGGTCGCCGAGCCTGTATCGAGATAGTTGGCCAACCCGCCGCCAAATGCCGCCATGACAGCGCAGCCCAAGGCTACGATAATCAGTCGACGCGCCCAGATGGCTGCCGGAAGCCGTAAAGGCTCTCCCGCCACTGCAGTACGGTAACCGTCATGGACAACTTCCGACATGGTCCGCCCGCCAAGCTTTGCTGGTTCGCATCGCTAGAACACAAATGATCGATTTGCGTTCCTGCGGCCGGCGCTGACGCGTGAAGCGAGGGAACGAGAGTGGGGGTCGGCTCAGAATCGATGGTTCAGCGCACCGCTGTGCTGGCGCGCAGGTAGGCGAGGTTGCCGGACGCGACGTCGGGCGGCAGGTCTTCGCGCATCAGGCTCTCGGCGTCGGCGAGCTTGCCTTCCATGCCCAGCACCAGGGCGAGGTTCTGGCGCTCCTGAGGGGAGGCGGCGGGCTGCACGGCGGCCCGGCGCAGGTAGGTCTCACCCATCGCCGGCTTGCCGTGCGTGGCGTACCAGAGGCCGAGGTTCGACAGCACCGCGGGGTTCTCCGGCGACAGCGCCAGCGCCTGGTCGTAGGCGGCGCGTGCGGCGACCGGCTGCTGGTTCTGGTCGTGCGCCACAGCCAGCAGCGAGTAGACGCGCCAGTCCCGCGGCGCGACCGTCTCGGCGCGGCGCAACGGCTCGAGCGCGTAAAAGCCTTTGCCCGCCGATACTGAGGCGCGGGCGCTCTCCAGCAGCGCGTCCAGGTTGTCGGGGTAGAGCACCAGCACCTTGGCCACCGCTTCGCCCGCCTCAGGGTAGCGGCCGAGCGCGCGAAGAGCTGAGCCAAGTTCGATGCCCGCCTGGGCGTCGGTGGGATCGAGGTCGGCCTCCCGCGCCCAGAAGGCGGAGCGTGTCAACGGGTCCAGCCGGTTGGCCGCAATGCGCTCCTGGGCGGTGGCGCGCCTCGGCGCGTCCGGCGCCGCGGGCTTAGCGGCGACCGCCGTCGCCGGCTTTGCCGCAGCGAAGGGCCAGGCGCCGGCGGGCCCTGCGAGGGCGCACGCCGTCAGCAGGGTCGCGAGGACGGTTGCGGTCGGCTTCGGGTTGCGACACATCTTGAAGACCTTAAGCGCCATGGCTGCATCAGTTTCCTCGGCCGCTCTCAAGGAAGCGTTAAGCATGACCGTTCCACTCGGAGCGGCCTCCACGGCAGGAGCCGCCCGACGTGACGTCCACTCCCCACACGGCGACGACCACCCTGGTCACCGGGGCGGCGCACGCCAAGCCGATCCACCTGGTCGATGAAGCCGGCGCGCGGGCGGTGCTGGCCGGGCTCGGTCCGTCGGCCCAGGCCCAGGCGGCGACCCAGCGCTTCAGCGGCAAGCCTGGGCAGGTGCTAAGCGTCGTGGGCGCCGATGGCGCGGTCTCGGACGTGGTGGCGGGCGGCGTCTCCAACGATCTTTCCGTGTTCCGCAGCCTCGCCAGCCGTTTGCCCGTCGGTGACTACGCTTTCACCGGCGAGGGCGACGCGTCAGGTGCGGCGTTGGCCTGGGCGCTCGGCTGCTATGGCTTTGACCGCTACAAGGTCGAGCACGGCGCGGGGCGGGCGCACCTGTCGCTTCCGTCCGATCTGGATCTCGCCCCGGTGCTGCGCATCGCGCACGCCTGTGCGCTGGCGCGCGACATGGTCAATACGCCCGCCAACGACATGGGTCCGTTGCAGATCGAGACCATCGCCCGGGAAGTCGCCGAGGCGTACGGCGCGTCGATCGAGGTCGTGGCCGGCGACGCCCTGCTGGAGCGGAATTACCCCGCCATCCACGCCGTCGGTCGCGCCGCGACGCCCGCGCGCGCGCCGCGCCTGATCGAGATTGCCTGGCGAGGGCCGAACACCGACGACAAGGCCCCCCATCTGGTGCTCGTGGGCAAGGGCGTGGTGTTCGACACCGGCGGGCTGGACATCAAGCCCTCGGCCGGCATGCGCAACATGAAGAAGGACATGGGCGGCGCCGCCCACGCCCTGGCGTTGGCCCGCATGGTGATGGGGCAGGGGCTGCCGGTAAGGCTGACCCTGCTGCTGCCGGTGGTGGAGAACGCCATCAGCGCCGACGCCATGCGCCCGGGCGACGTGCTGGCGACCCGCAAAGGCCTGAGCGTGGAGGTCGGCAACACCGACGCGGAAGGCCGCCTGATCCTGGCCGACGCCCTGACCCGCGCCGGCGAGATCGGGCCGGACCTGACGCTGGACCTCGCCACCCTGACCGGCGCCGCGCGCGTGGCGCTCGGACCCGACCTGCCGCCCTTCTACACCAAGGACGATCGGCTCGCCGCCGAGATCGAGGCGGCGGCCCGGCAGGTCGCCGATCCGGTCTGGCGGATGCCGTTGTGGGACGGCTACGACGCGGCGCTGGACAGCGACGTAGCCGACCTCAAGAACGACTCCGTCGCCTGGGCGCAGGCGGGCTCCATCACGGCGGCCCTGTTCCTGCAGCGGTTCGCCCCCACAACAGGCGCCTGGGCGCACTTCGACGTCTTCGCCTGGAACCCGCGCAAGCGGCCGGGCTGGCCGGTTGGGGGCGAGGCGCAAGCCATCCGCGCCCTATTCCACATGCTGTGCGCCCGCTACGGCGCTGCGCGTCCGTGACCCCGCTGGACCCACGCCTGACGCTTTCCCTGGACGGGTCGGCCGACCTGGCGCTGGAGGGGGTGCTCGACGCTGGCTGTTATCTCGCGCCCGAGCCGATGCAGGCGGCCTTCGCTGTCGCCGCCATTCGGCGCGAGCCGTCGCGCACCGCCGAACAGCTGGACCAGCTGCTTTCGGGGGAGGGGTTCGCCGTGCTGGAACGGCGGGACGGCTGGGGTTTCGGCCAGGCGCTGCGCGACGGCTATGTGGGCTGGGTGCGGCTGGAGGCTCTGGCTCCGCTCGGGCCTGCCCCCACCCACTGGGTCAGCGCGCTTGGCGCCTACGTGTTTGGTGAGGCGTCCATCAAGGCGGCGCCGGTGGCGCGTCTGTCCATGAACGCCCTGGTGCGGGTGGAGGCGGTCGAGGGCCGCCTCGTGCGGCTCGCCTCCGGCGGCTTCGTCGCCGAGCGCCATCTCAGTCCCCTTGGCGTCTGGGCCGACGACCCGGCTGCGGTCGCCCACGCCTATCTCGGCGCGCCTTACCTCTGGGGCGGGCGCGGGTCGGTGGGGCTGGACTGCTCGGGGCTGGTGCAGCAGGCGCTCTACGCCTGCGGCCGTGCGGCTCCGCGGGACAGCGACCAGCAGGCTGGCCTGGGCCGGGCGATCGATCCGGCGGCCGGCTTGGCGCGGAGCGATCTGGTGTTCTGGCGCGGCCACGTTGGCATGATGCTGGACGCCCAGACGCTGATCCACGCC
>CAXTRP010000304.1:0-4372 GCA_964246615.1 uncultured Caulobacteraceae bacterium
CGGCGCGCTGGCCTTGGGGGCGCGCCACCGCAAGGTGTCGCCGCCCAGGCCTTCGGCGGCGGGCGGGCGCATGAGCGCTGAGGAGGCCCGCGCCATCCTGGGCCTCCCGCCGGACGTCGCGCCGGACGTGGTGGACGCCGCCTATCGCCGGCTGATCCGCGTGGCGCATCCCGACAAGGGCGGCGCCGCGGGCCTCGCCGCCCAGCTCAACACCGCCCGCGCGACGCTGAAGGGTCGCTGATCGATCACCGCTTCGGCGTTTTGCCTCACGCACGCTTCAGTTTAACTTTTGTTCGTGATCGCCGCTTGCGGGTCGGGGCGGGGGCGCCGTACCGAAGCGAAGCCTTGCGCGTCGTTCGCGCAAGGCCTGGAGAGCTTCATGTCCGAGCGGTCGCCCGCGCTGCCTCACAGACGAGCGCTGCTGGGCGCCGCCGCCCTGACCATCGTAGCTGTCGGCGGCGGCCTCGCGCCGGGCGGCGCATGGGCCGCGGGCAAGGACACGCTGTCGCCGGCGCAGGTGGACACCCTGGTCAAGGCGCTGGCCGACGCACCGAGCCACGGCTTCCGCAAGGCCGAGTTCACCCCGCCCGACCTCGCCGACGCCATCAGGTCTAACGCGCTGCAAACCACATCGGCGCAAGCCAAGCTGAAGGCGGCGGTCCTGGCCTACGCCCGCGCCCAGCGCGGCCAGCGGTTGAAGCCCGCGGAGTTCCTGGAGGATTGGTCGGTGCGCCCTGCGCCCTACGATCCCGCACCGGAGTTCGCCAGCGCGCTCGCGGCCGACCGGCTGCAGCCCTGGATCGACAGCCTGCCGCCACGATACCAGGGCTACCAGGCGCTGCGGAAGAGCCTGGCCACCTATCGCGCGATCGCCGTGGCTCACGGATGGACGACGATCCCGGAGAGCGATGCTTCGCCGACGGTCGGGGCCCCGGACTCGCGCGTGGCGGGAATCCGGGCGCGATTGGCGACCGAGGACAGCAGCGTCGAGACCGCGCCCGCCCAGCCCGACGTGTTCGATCCCGCGCTGATGGCTGCGGTCCAGCGCTTTCAGGCCCGCAACGGCCTCAAGGCCGATGGCGAGGTGGGTCCGCCGACGCTCGCCGTCATGAACGCGCCGGTGGGCCAGCGCATCCTGCAGATCGAAGCCAACATGGAGCGCTGGCGTTGGCTGCCGCGGCAGCTGCCGGACACCCGCATCCAGGTGAACATCGCCGCCGCCGTGCTGGCGGTCTACCGCGAGGGCGAGCCGGTGATGGCCATGAAGGCGGTGGCCGGCAAGCCGGAAGACCAGACGCCGATGCTGCGCTCCAATGTTTCGAGCATCGTGCTCAACCCGCCCTGGCACGTGCCGGACTCGATCGCCACGAAGGAGATCTGGCCCAAGGCGCACAAGGACCACGAGTATCTGGCTCGCAACCAGTTCCATGTGGTGGACGGCCGGCTGATCCAGCATGCCGGGCCGAAGAGCGCGCTCGGCCGCTTCAAGTTCGACTTCGCTAATTCCTTCGGGGTCTACCTGCACGATACGCCGGTGCAGTCCGGCTTCAGCCGCAGCAGCCGGCTGTCCAGTCACGGCTGCGTGCGGCTGGAACAGCCCAAGGCGCTCGCCACGCTCCTGCTGGAGGACAACGCCAGCTGGCCCGCCAAACGGATCGACACGGTGATCACCAGTGAGGACACGATCCGCGTGCCGCTGTCACAGACTATCCCGGTCTACATCCTGTATTGGACGGCGTTCGTGGACAATGCGGGCCAGACCCAGTTCCGAAACGACGCTTACGACTGGGATCATAAGTTAGTCGCCTTGTTGAACGCGTCGAAAGGCCGCGATTCAGACGCCGTAAACCTCACGACTTAACCCAGCTGCAACTCGACTATGAGACAACGTGTCCTGTCGGTGAAGGCGACCGACGAACGTAGTTAATGGGGCACGCTTGGCGTGAGGGTGAGTAGTGTACGCACGACGCGATCTGTTCAAGCTTGCGGGGTCCAGCGCCTCGGTCGCCATGGGCGCCACACTCCTGCCCAACGTCTGCAAGGCCCAGGGCTTCTGGGGCGCTCCGGGCGGCTTCGGCCCGCGCGAGGTCGCGGTGCACAATCTTCACACCGGTGAGTCAATCTCGGCGATCTATTTCGACCGCGGCGCCTATGTGCCGGATGCGCTGGACGCCATGAACCACGTCATGCGCGACTTCCGCACCGGCGAAATCCACGTGATGGACCCGCAGCTGTTCGACCTCTGGCACACCATCCGCGACGTCACCGAGAGCCGGACGCCCTTTCAGATCATCTCCGGCTATCGGTCGCCCGAAACCAACGCCATGCTGCACGAGGCGAGCAACGGCGTCGCCCAGAACAGCTACCACATGCGCGGAAAGGCTTCCGATATCCGCCTGGAAGATCTTCAGCTGGCCCATCTGCACAAGGCGGCCCTGGCCATCGGCCGCGGCGGTGTCGGCTATTATCCAGCTTCGGACTTCGTGCACGTGGATGTCGGCCCGGTCCGACACTGGGGCTAAAAAGCCCGCGCTGAGCCTGGCGGCTCAGGTGGCGTCGTCTTCCTCCTCCGGCCCCGCCTCGGGCTCGCCTTGCGGATCACGCTGGCGCTGCAAGTCCTTGGCGCCCACGCCTAGCCCCTGCTGGCGGCTGCGGGTGGCCTCGATGTCGGATGGCTCATAGGTCCTGTCGGTCTTATCGACTTCGTCGCCCATCGTTCAGGCCTTTCCAGTCTGTCGGTCGATGCTGTGGACACCGTTGCGGCCGTCCTCCTTGCGCTCCTGCTCCACGCTGAGGTCCTCGCCCAACGTCGGCCCGATCCCGTGCTCACCCTCAGGCTGGGTGATCGGGCGGTCGAACATCTGTTCGAAAACGTTCTTGCGAGGGGTGGTATCGGCCATGCGACGCTCCGTACGGAAACCTGTGGGGAGGTAATCGCCCGGCGAACACGCCGTTCCACCGCCGCGCGCGAGACCCGTGCGCTCAACACGAACCCGCCTGGACACCGACCCGCCTGGCACCGACCCGCCTGACACCGGACCCCAAATCCGGTAACCGGGCGCAATGGACCTCGCCTCCCCCAAGACCTCAGCCGACCTGGCGCGCGAGTATGGCCTGAAGGCCGAGGAGTACGCGCTGATCCTGCAGCGGCTCGGACGTGAGCCGAACGCGGTGGAACTCGGCGTCTTTTCGGTGATGTGGAGCGAACACTGCTCCTACAAGTCGTCCCGCCTGCACCTGAGGACCCTACCGACCACCGGTCCCCGGGTGATCTGCGGGCCGGGCGAGAACGCCGGCGTGGTGGACATCGGCGACGGCCAAGCCTGCATCTTCAAGATGGAGAGCCACAACCATCCAAGCTTCATCGAGCCCTACCAGGGTGCGGCGACGGGTGTGGGCGGCATCATGCGCGACGTGTTCACCATGGGCGCGCGCCCCGTGGCCCTGTTGAACGCGCTGCGCTTCGGCTCGCCCGAGCACCCGAAGACCCGGCGGCTGGTGGCGGGCGTGGTGGCGGGCATCGGCGGATACGGCAACTGCGTCGGCGTGCCCACCGTGGGCGGCGAGACCAACTTCGATCCCGGCTATGACGGTAATATCCTGGTCAACGCCATGTGCGTGGGCGTGGTCGACGCCGACAAGATCTTCTACTCCGCCGCCCCTTCGGCCGGCCTGCCGGTGGTCTATTTCGGCTCCAAGACGGGGCGCGACGGCATCCATGGCGCCACCATGGCCTCGGCCGAGTTCGACGAGGACAGCGAGGAGAAACGCCCCACCGTTCAGGTCGGCGACCCCTTCGCCGAGAAGCTGCTGATCGAGGCGACGCTGGAACTGATGGCCACGGGTGCGGTGGCGGCCATCCAGGACATGGGGGCGGCAGGGCTCACCTCGTCTTCGGTGGAGATGGCCGGCAAGGGCGGCGTGGGGATCGAACTCGACCTCGACGCCGTACCCCAGCGCGAGACCGGCATGAGCGCCTATGAGATGATGCTGTCGGAGAGTCAGGAGCGGATGCTGGCCATCCTGAAGCCCGGCCGCGAACCGGAAGCCTACGCCATCTTCCAGAAATGGGGCTTGGACGCTGCAGTGATCGGAGCGACCACCGACACTGGCCGCATCGTGTTGAAGCACAAAGGCGAGGTGGTCTGCGACCTGCCGCTCGGCCCACTCTCGGACGACGCGCCGCTCTACGACCGGCCGTGGACCGCCCCGGAGCCTCTACCCCGCCTTGACCCCGCCGACGTCCCCCCTCCGAGCGACTGGCGGGAAGCCGTGCTCAAGCTGATGGGCTGCCCTGACATGGCCTCCAAGCGCTGGCTGTGGGAGCAGTACGACCGCCACGTCATGGCCGACACCCTGGCCGACAGCGCAA
>CAXTRP010000305.1:0-4345 GCA_964246615.1 uncultured Caulobacteraceae bacterium
TGCTCGCTCCCGCCGCCCAACTCGACCGGACCGCCGGGCTGAACAGCGGCCGTGACGTCGTGCGGTACCCGGTGACGATCTACGCCCTGCCGATCGGGGCCAAGCCGCTCCGGCGATAAGCAACCCCGCAACGCAGAAGGCCCGGGGGATCGCTCCCCCGGGCCGCCTTTCATCGTCTCGATCGCGAGCGGATCACTCCGCCGGAACGGCCTCGTCGCTGGGCGAGAACTCGAGCTCAGCGGGGAAGGCCTCCAGGGCCTCCTCGCGCTGGGCGGTGAGGGCCTCGTCGCGCTGGGCGGCGATGCGCTGCAGGCCGCGCAGGTAGGAGCCCGTGCCCGCCGGAATCAACCGGCCGACGATGACGTTCTCCTTCAGCCCCTCCAGCGTATCCACCTTGCCGTTGACCGAGGCGTCGGTGAGCACGCGGGTGGTTTCCTGGAACGAGGCCGCCGAGATGAAGGACTTGGTCTGGAGCGAGGCCTTGGTGATGCCGAGCAGGACCGGCTGGGTGACGGCCGGACGGCCGCCCCGCTTCTCGGCCTTGGCGTTCTCGAGATCGACCTCGGTCTTGTCCAGGTGGTCGGACCGGATCAGACCGGTGTCGCCCGGCTCCATGATCTCCACCTTCTGCAGCATCTGGCGCACGATCACTTCGATATGCTTGTCGTTGATCGGCACGCCCTGCAGGCGATAGACTTCCTGGATCTCGTTGACCAGGTACTCGGCCAACGCCTCGATGCCCAGGATGCGCAAGATATCGTGCGGATCCGGGTTGCCGTCGATGATGTATTCACCACGGGTGACGAAGTCGCCATCGTGTACCGAGATGTGCTTGCCCTTGGGGATCAGGAACTCGACCGTCTCACCGTCTTCCGGGGTGATCTTGATGCGGCGCTTGTTCTTGTAGTCCTTGCCGAACTCCACCTTGCCGCTCATCTCGGCGATGATGGCGCAGTCCTTGGGACGCCGCGCCTCAAACAACTCCGCCACCCGCGGCAGACCGCCGGTGATGTCGCGGGTCTTGGCCGACTCGGTGGGCAGTCGGGCCATGACGTCGCCAGGCTTCACCTCATCCCCATCCCCGACGGAGAGGACCGCCCCCACCGGCAGCAGGTAACGGGCGTCGCCGCCGTTGGCGAGCTTCACATAGGCGCCCTCGGCATTGACCACGCCCATGGCCGGACGCAGGTCCGACCCTCTCGGGCTCGCCCGCCAGTCGGCCACCACGCGGTTGGCGATGCCAGTCGCCTCGTCGGTCTCCTCGCGGATAGAGAAGCCGTCCACAAGGTCCTCGGTCCGCACCTTGCCGCCCACCTCGGTGATGATCGGCGTGGTGTAGGGGTCCCAGTCGGCCAGGCGCTGGCCGCGCTTGACCTTGTCGCCCTCAGCCACCTTCAGGCGCGCGCCATAGGGGACCTTGTAGGATTCGCGGTCCTTGCCGTCGACCTGGACCACAACCTGCATGTTGCGGTTCATGGCGATCAGGTCGCCGGCCACGCCGCGGACGGTGGAGCCCATGGCGAACTTGATCACGCCCTCGTTGGTGGCCTCGAAGAAGGACTGCTCGGCCACCTGCGCCGTACCGCCGATGTGGAAGGTGCGCATGGTGAGCTGGGTGCCGGGCTCGCCGATGGACTGGGCGGCGATGACGCCGACAGCCTCGCCGATGTTCACCCGCGTTCCCCGCGCCAGGTCGCGGCCATAGCAGGCGCCGCAAGCTCCGGTTTCGGCCTCGCAGGTCAGGACCGAGCGGACCTTGATCGACTGCACGCCCGCCTTCTCGACCTTGTCGATCATCACCTCGTCGAAATAGGTGTCGGCGGGGCAGACCAGCTCGCCGCCCGGATCCTTCACGTCCTCGGCCGCCGAGCGACCTAGGACGCGCTGGCCGAGCGAGACGAGCACGTCGCCGCCCTCCACCACCGCGCGGATGGTGATGCCGCGCGTGGTGCCGCAATCCTCCTCGGTGATGATGCAGTCCTGCGCCACGTCCACCAGACGCCGCGTCAGATAGCCGGAGTTCGCCGTCTTCAAGGCCGTGTCGGCCAGCCCCTTACGGGCGCCGTGGGTGGAGTTGAAGTACTCCAGCACGGTCAGGCCTTCCTTGAAGTTGGAGATGATCGGCGTCTCGATGATCTCGCCCGAAGGCTTGGCCATGAGGCCGCGCATGCCGCCGAGCTGCTTCATCTGGGCCTGGGAGCCCCGGGCGCCGGAGTGGGCCATCATGAAGATGGAGTTGATCTCCAACTCGCGACCATTGGCGTCGGTCGGGGCCTGGCTGATCTCGCCCATCATTTCGTCGGCGACCTTGTCGGTGGCCTTGGCCCAGGCGTCGACGACCTTGTTGTACTTTTCGCCACGCGTGATCAGGCCATCGGCGTACTGTTGCTCGTACTCCTTGGCGAGATCGCGGGTGTCTTGGACCAGCTGCGTCTTCTTGGCGGGGATGACGATGTCGTCCTTGCCGAAGGAGATGCCGGCCTTGGCCGCCTCGCGGAAGCCCAGGCCCATGATCTGGTCGGCGAAGATCACCGTCGCCTTCTGACCGCAGTGGCGATAGACGGCGTCGATCAGGTTGCCGATCTCCTTCTTGGTCATCGGCTTGGCGACCATGCGGTGGCCGATCTGAACGTGCTGCGGCAGCAGGGCCGCAAGCTTCATCCGGCCCGGCGTGGTGTCGATCACCTTGGTGCCGAGCCTACCTTCAGGCGCCATTTCCTGGAAACGCGCCTTGATCTTGGTGTGCAGGGTGACAACCCCCGCATCCAGCGCCGCATCTATTTCGCCAAGATTGGAGAACAGCTTGCCCTGACCCGGCTCGTTTTCACGCGCCAGAGACAGGTAGTATAGCCCAAGCACGATATCTTGGGACGGCACGATGATCGGCTTACCGTTGGCGGGGCTGAGGATGTTGTTGGTGGACATCATCAGCACGCGCGCTTCCAGCTGGGCCTCAAGGCTCAGCGGAACGTGCACGGCCATCTGGTCGCCGTCGAAATCGGCGTTGAAGGCGGCGCAGACCAGCGGGTGCAGCTGGATGGCCTTGCCCTCGATCAGCTTGGGCTCGAACGCCTGGATGCCGAGGCGGTGCAGGGTCGGCGCACGGTTCAGCATGACCGGGTGCTCCCGGATCACCTCTTCCAGCACGTCCCAGACCTGGCCCTGCTCGCGCTCCACCATGCGCTTGGACTGCTTGACGGTGCCCGACAGGCCCTTTGCGTCCAGCCGCGCGTAGATGAACGGCTTGAACAGCTCAAGCGCCATCTTCTTCGGCAGGCCGCACTCGTGCAGCTTCAGCTCCGGACCGACGGTGATCACCGAGCGGCCCGAATAGTCGACGCGCTTGCCGAGCAGGTTCTGGCGGAAGCGGCCCTGCTTGCCCTTCAGCATGTCGGCCAGCGACTTCAGGGGCCGCTTGTTGGCGCCGGTGATGACCCGACCACGGCGGCCGTTGTCGAACAGGGCGTCCACCGCCTCCTGCAACATTCGCTTTTCGTTGCGGATGATGATGTCCGGCGCACGGAGCTCGATCAGGCGCTTCAGACGGTTGTTGCGGTTGATGACCCGCCGGTAGAGGTCGTTCAGGTCGGACGTGGCGAAACGGCCGCCATCCAGCGGCACCAGCGGGCGCAGCTCCGGCGGGATCACCGGCACGACCGTCAGGATCATCCATTCCGGCTTGTTGCCGGACTCCATGAAGGCTTCGAGGATCTTCAGGCGCTTGGAAGCCTTCTTGGCCTTCATTTCGGACGGGCTGTCGGCCAGCTCTCCGCGATGGCGTTCGGCGTCCTTTTCCAGGTCGATGGCCATGAGAAGGTTGCGCACGGCCTCGGCGCCGATCTCGGCGGTGAAGCTGTCGTCCCCGAACTCGTCCTGGTAGCGCATGAAGTCGTCTTCGGAGAGCAGCTGGTGCTGCTTTAGGGGCGTGAGGCCCGGCTCGGTGACGATGTAGTTCTCAAAATAGAGGACTCGCTCGATATCCTTCAGCGGCATGTCGAGCATCAGGGCGATGCGGGACGGGAGCGACTTCAGGAACCAGATGTGGGCGACCGGCGAGGCCAGCTCGATATGGCCCATCCGCTCGCGCCGGACACGGGCCAGGGTGACCTCCACGCCGCACTTCTCGCAGATGATGCCCTTGTACTTCATGCGCTTGTACTTGCCGCACAGGCACTCATAGTCCTTGGTCGGCCCGAAGATGCGGGCGCAGAACAGCCCATCCCGTTCCGGCTTGAAGGTCCGGTAGTTGATGGTCTCCGGCTTCTTGATCTCGCCGAACGACCAGGACCTGATCTTCTCCGGCGAGGCCAGGGAGATCTTGATCTGGTCGAAGGTCGGAGCCGCG
>CAXTRP010000306.1:0-4316 GCA_964246615.1 uncultured Caulobacteraceae bacterium
GTGCGAGTCTCACGATTAACTACAGCGCGACAGAGGTGATCGGACCAGCGATCTGCCCGAGCAGCGGGCTGACCTGCGATGCGTCGCCGTTCTTGTTGCTCGTCAGCTCGGACGCGAAAGTCTCGCCCGTGCTGGTGTCGACGGCCAAATGCAGCTTGCGCCACGTCCGGGTGCCACGCTCGCCGTGCTTTTCCGTCAGCCACTCGCCCGTGCCATAGACCTTCAGGCCCGTCGCGCCGATTATCGCGTGTGCCAGTCTACTTGCCTGGGCGTGCGCCAGCGACGCAGCAAGTGGTGGATCGGGGCTGCGCCGTTAGAACGTGGTGTGGTCGGGCACGCCCACATCGATCCCGAGCAGGGCGGTGAGCAAGCGCAGCAGACCCTCGACCTGCCGTCACGGACGGCCGAAGGCCAGGCGCAGCAGGCGTCCGGTCTCCATTGCCACCTTCGCGTCGTCGTGGGGACGGCCACGCTGTCCAGTGTGGGGCAGGCGCCACGCCGCAAGCGCCTCAGGCATGACCCAGACTATCAGGCTCCCACGCTGCTGCAGCGCCCTGTCGCAGTCCGGCTAGTTGGCGACCTGTGTGCCTGGGAAATCTTGTGGCAGCGCGCCTCGCGGGTTTTGCAGGGCGTTGGTTATGCAGAGAATGGATGAGCGGCTCTATGCACCTGCTCACTCTATCGCTAGAGCCAGCAGACCACGATTTCTGCACCAAAGCCGTCGCCATGGGCATGATCAACTTATGGTCAGGATGTCGCGGAACCAGACTCCACGGGCGGAACCAGACTCCACACTTATAGCTTTGAGACGGCGGGGCGCGAAGGCCGCAGGACCAGCCCCCGCTCGTCGACTGACACCCGGGCGTCGGGGTAGGCAGCCATCGCGAACTCAAGACATTCAATAAAATGGGAGCGGAACTTGCGTATGAGCTGGAAGCCTGCCCCGAACTGAGCGTGCAGCGCTGGCCAGCTGACTGACACGTCCCTGTTCAGGGCGTGGAGTCTGTAGGCGAGCCAGATGTAGACATCGATAACCATGGAGCGCGGTCCGATCGCGCGCAGGCCTGCCTCGCTGACCGGCACAGGGTGTTCCCGCAAAGCTCGATAGAACTCTTCGTTGAGAAGCACGCGGTCGTTCCAGAGTGCAGGTTGATCAGTGTCGACGCCAGCCATGGTGATGCTTCCGTCCACGAACCCGCCGTGTTTCATGACTTCCATCTCGCCTTTGGAGGCAAAGAATTGGAGACGGCAGCTTGAAATCCGGCGCGCCTGCTCCGCCACCATCCGATACGTCGTGCCGCCGATGCTGAGGCCCATGGTGCCAAGCCAGACGCGCATTGAACGGCCAAGCTCGATCTCCCGGCTACCGGTCCGTATGGCTTCGCTCTGAAGGAACAGTAGGATGAAGCGTGCGTATGAGCCGTACGGAACCCCGACTGACTTCCCTGCTCTATCCCGGCCCGACTCGAGCAGCAGCGTCACGTTGTGGCCCTCGCGTCTCCAGAACAGATCCTGCAACGGCTTGTGTGGCAGGGACGTCAGCGCGAACCCGCTATAGGTGAACCCTATCTTCTCGGCATCTTCGCTAAGCACTCGGTAGGCAGCCTCCACCAGCGCCCGCTCATGCTTGGAGACCGCTTGTCTGCGCGCTTCGCTGACGCCATCCCGAAGGATCAGTTGATGTATGGTTGCCATGGTCTCGCTAATGAGCCTGGTTTGATCCGCAGCGTCAATGTGGAGCCTGGTTCCGCGGGCTAGTTGAGAAGTATTAGATTCTAGATATTAGCTTGTGGAACCAGACTCCAGGGGAGGACTCGTCTTTCCGGAACCACACTCCACAAGAGCGGAACCAGAGTCCACGGGATAACATTGCCGCCAGTGGATAGCCACGCTCGATGTGGAGTCTGGTTCCAGTCGGGTGCTGCCCCGAGTCCCTGGTTTGCGGCCTCTAGGTCGGCTTTGAGTGTGTCAGGTTTGGTGCCAGCGCATGGTCGTGAGCACACATCTGGACCCGATAGGGACCGACCGAAGTAGCTGGCGACCATGCTCATTGGTATCGTTACCTGCTCTTCATGGTTCGCCTGGTCTCTGATGATGCGCCGACCGTTTGAGCAGGACGAACCTGACGCCGAGGAACCACCAGCACTACCGCTTCCCGAAGGCGTGCTTTCCGTACTTCACGAGTAAGTCATCCAAGGCTTCCCGCATGAGATTCTGCACCGTGCGGTCCTGATCGACTCCCAGCCGCTTGAGTTCGCGCACTGCCTCGGGAAGATCGTAGAAGATCACGGTCCTCATCCCGATTCGGTTCGCTTGAACAGCGGGCTTGCTGTTGGGTGGTGGGGCCGCAACCTGCTGGGGGGACGCTTCGGTCGCCTTCAACCGCGCAAACCCGGATGACTTGACCATTGCTCTCACACTAAGTTACAAAACATATAGATTACTCAGCAGCTACCATATAATGCAAGCTCCTAATATAGTAGTACGCGCGGCTGCAAGCGTATTGAGTGCTGCGGCCAGGCTCGTCCCCCATGCGTCGCGCTTGATGGGCGTCGTAAGGCTGGTATGTCGCAAGGATTGTTATCAGCAGACCACAGCAGAGGACGGGAAGACGCACCTTGATCGTCGCCGGCTGCATGTCTTTGACGTGGACCTGGCAAGGCCTTAAGGCTAAATTACTATCAATCTAGTAGCAACACACAGAACCAGTCAGGCATCCGAGGCTGTCAATCACGTCATGACCTGTGAGCCGTGAGACACGCGATGCCAGACTGGAGGCGGCTGCGTGCTAGAAAAGGGAGCATCATGTCCAACAAGTCATACATATCGATTACTCACTTGCTAGGTTGAATAGCAAGCTTGCTGCATAGCCATCTCCAGAGTTCTTCGACCTCGACGGCAGCTTTGCCCTCCGGAGCGATCTCCTGTGCGGCCTTCCCGTCCTGCTCCGCATGATGGTAGGCCGCACGCTCGACCAGCATCACCGGCGCCGCTTGCAGCCCCATGCTTGTGACCGTCTCTACCCCCTGTGCATACAGGTTCGGGGCACGGGATGGCGTCCGGTTGAACACGACGAAGGCCGGTGTACGAGTGCTGCCGACCAACCCTGCAGTGACCCTGATTGCGTCGAGGTCGAAAATCCGTAATTGGCAGGGAACAAGGATGAGGTCGGCTTGGTCGGCGGCGGCTCGGGCTTCTGCCTGCGCGAGCGGTGGGGTGTCTATGATCACGAGGTCAGTGCCGGCAAGGAATGCCTTCTCAAGTGTGCGACCGAGCGTGGCGGCCTTGGCCCCGATCACCGCAGGCGGCTCGTCGTTGCGCCAGGTGCCCCAGGTTTCCGCAGTACCTTGAGGGTCAACGTCGATGAGCCCTGTGTCATAGCCTGCGAGGTGGCCAGCCACAGCGAGATGCAACGCCAGGGTGGTCTTCCCTGCTCCACCCTTCTGCGAGATCACTGCCACTGTCTTCATTCGTAATCTCCTGATCTATCGCGTGAGATTACTGGAAAGCATATGATTTAGCTATAGGGCTGTCTAAGATAAGAGATTACTAGATAGTCAGATCATTAGCAATGTGCGTCGGCGCACTTCGGCGGCGCGTCAACCAGACCGTTCTTCACCTGCTACGCCCGTTAATCGTAACTGCTCAACGCCCCCTACGAGCTGGCGTGTGCGAAGCCGTGCGTGAAGCCGCTTGACGTGACGGTGGCGGCTGGGATTCAAGGCTGGGATGACCGAGCTTCCTGATCTCAGCTATCTGACGCACGAGGAGAAGGACGCGCTGATCCGGGCGTTGTGGGCGCAGGTTCAGGCGCTGACAGCACGGGTGGCCGAGCTGGAGGCAAGGCTCGGGACGCCGCCGAAGACGCCGGGCAACTCCAGCCTGCCGCCATCGAAGGGCCAGAAGCCGAACCGGCCGGAAAAGGCCAAGCGCCACGGCCCGCGCCCGGGCAGCGTGGGCCGCATGGGCGGCGGACGCCCGTTGGCCGAGACCCCCGACGAGATTGTCAGCGCGAGGCCGGTGCGGTGCGCGCACTGCCAGGCGGCGTTCGGCGAGGCGGACCATGTGCTGCACGGGCGCTACGACAAGATCGACCTGCCCCCGGTCGCGCCCGTGGTGACGCGGGTGGAGCGCTACGCCGGCCGTTGCCGCTGCTGCGGGGGCACGACGCTGGCGCCGGTGCCGGAGGGCTTGGAGCCGGGCACGCCGTTCAGCGTCGGCATCGTGGCGTTGGCCATGTCCGGCGAACCGCTGGTTCGACGTATCTGCGCTTCGTGCACGCGATCAGCTACCAGCGGCTGAGCCGGCTGTTGCTG
>CAXTRP010000307.1:0-4315 GCA_964246615.1 uncultured Caulobacteraceae bacterium
CGACCGCCGAGCCGATCAACACCGACGCGGCGGCGACCAGCGGCCCGAACCGCCGCCAGAGCGCCGCCCGCGCGTGCGGCGCCTGATCGGCCGACGCAACGGGAAGAGGGGCCGGCGAATGGGACGCCATGGCGGGGCCTTATCATGAAACGCGCCGGCTGCGCCTTCACCTGGCCGGGAGAAAGCCGTTATGAGCGGGTGTGAACCCCGCTCAGCCTGCCGCCTCCACCTTCAAGGCGATCGCCATCTCCGTCGTGGTGCCCGTATTCGACGAGCAGGGTGCGTGCGAGAACCTGGCGCGCGAAGTGGCGAAGGCGTTCGCCGCAGCATCCCACGAGATCCTGTTCATCGACGATGCGAGCCGCGACGAGACGGTGGCGCGTCTCCAGTCGCTCCGGGCCGAGCTGCCACAGCTGCGGCTCCTTCGCCACGCCGCCAATGCAGGGCAGAGCCGCGCCATCCGCACCGGCGTTCTGGCCGCCCGGGGCGAGGTGATCGTCACCCTGGATGGCGACGGCCAGAACGATCCCGCCGACGCGCCCCGCCTGGTCGAGCGTCTGGCGCGAGGCGGGCCCGAGTTGGCGATGGTCGGCGGCCGGCGCGCCAAGCGCCAGGACAGCGCCGCCAAGCGGCTGGGCTCTCGCGCCGCCAACGGTCTGCGCCGGCGCCTCTTGCGGGACGGCGCCGTGGACACCGGCTGCGGATTGAAGGTGATGCGACGGAACGCCTACCTGCGGCTGCCCTACTTCGATCACATGCACCGTTTCCTGCCGGCGCTGATGCTGCGGGAAGGCTTCGAGGTAGCGTTCGAGGACGTGGGTCACAGGGCGCGGACCAGCGGGCGGTCGAAATACTCGAACCTGGGCCGGTTGCGCGCCTCCGTGTCCGATCTCGCCGGGGTCGTCTGGCTGATCGCCCGATCGCGGAAACCGGGTGCAGTGCAGGAAGTTTGAGCTTGCCTCCTGTCGACTTGTCGCCAAAATGCCGCAGTGCACCGCTTGAGGAAGCGAGCGGTGACGTGAGGGCTGGCGCCATATTCCTGGCGCCTTAGGAAGCGGGGCGAGGGGAGCGCGGATCGAGGACACGAAGCGGACGCCTGAGCGTCTCCAGATCGAGCCATTAGGGGCGACCTTGCGGCGAAATCGGACGATGGCTTTTGATAAAGCTTTGATTAACCGGTCTGTAGTAGTGCGTTTGTAAAATCTAGGTTGTGTGACACCTGCGACACTGTGTCGTTGCTGAAGTCTTGCTATAGGTTCGCCAGGTCGAGGGTCTCGGCCGTCGCTAAGGGCAAAGAGGGCTCTACATATGAAGACAAAACTTTTGGGGGGAGCCGCCCTGGCCGCGGTCCTCGCTGCAGGCTCGGGGGCGCACGCTGGCGCCTTTGATTTCCTGAACTTGGGCGTGACCGCCCCGCCTGCTCCGAACGGCTTCTACGTCGGCATCGATGGCGGCTGGCACCAGCTCTACAACAATGGACTGAGCACTCATTCGTCAAACAACGACGTGACGGGCTCGCCTTTCGGTTGGAAGCTCGGCGAGGTCCACAACGGCGGCTGGTCGGCTTTCGGCCGCGTCGGCTATCAGTTCACGCCCAACTATCGCGTTGAACTTGAAGGCGGCTATCGCGATCTGCAAACCCGCAGCTTTATCGGTGCGACTGATCGCGCCGCGCCTGTCGGCATCTGCGCCGTGGGCAGCACCACCGTCTGTGAGTCGCCCCACGGCCATTACAACGTGGGCACCGTGTTCGCGAACGGCATCTACGATTTCATGCCGCAGTACATCATCCACCCCTTCTTCGGTGGCGGCGTCGGCGTGGCGCGGGCGGAAGTCGGCCAGTACGGCCAGTTCGCCAACGTTCCCGCAGGCCAGCCTGGCGTTCAGACCCTTTCGGTCAACGACAACAACGTGGCCTTCGCCTACCAGGCTTTCGCCGGCCTGAGCTATCATGCGACGCACCGCCTGAACGTCGACCTGAAGTACACCTGGCTCGATACCTCCGACATCCGCTTCAAGTCGGTGGGTTCTGGGGAAACCCAGCCGGGCAACTTCCGCTCGCACTATCATGACCAGACCCTGACGTTGGGCGTTCGCTACGCGCTCGGACCGGAGCCGTCGGCTCCGCCGCCGCCGCCGCCGCCCCCCGCTCCCCCGCCGGCTCCTCCCGAGCCCCCGCCCCCGCCCCCGGTCTCGGTGGCCGAGCCTCGCGAGTTCGTCGTTTACTTCCCCTTCGACCAGTCGATCCTGACGAGCGACGCGCAAGCAGTCGTGCAGCAGGCGGCTCAGTACTCCCAGACGGGCGGCGCTGCACAGGTCACCGTGGTCGGCCATACCGACACCTCGGGTTCTGTGAAGTACAACCTGCGCCTCTCGGAGCGCCGTGCGAAGGCCGTGGCCGACGCCCTGGTGGGTCTGGGCGTGCAGCAAGGTGCGCTGAACGTCAGCTGGGTCGGCAAGACCGATCTGGCCGTGCCGACGCCGGATGGGGTGAAGGAGCCTCTGAACCGTCGCACGACCATCAATATCGTGCCGTCGGCTCCGGCCGCTGCTCCGATGGGTCCGGCTCCGGCCGACGCCTCGGCGCCGCCGCCCCCGCCGCCGAGCGACGGGTCCGCCCCGCCGCCGCCCCCGCCGCCGCAGTAACCGGCGCAACACTAAGCTTCAGAGAGCCCGGCTTCGGCCGGGCTCTTTTTTTTGTGTGCGGCGACTGGCTGGTATCCAGAGCGATCTGGTATCGGATGAGTCTTGGTGGCGCCGCGCCTATTCCGTCTCCCAAGGGCTTGTCCCTGGGGTCCAGAACACGCTGGCTTGCCGGTTGAAGGGTGCGCCCTGGATGCCCGGAACAGGTCCGGGCAAGACCAACGCTATCAACGGTTTCTCAGCAGGATCATTCTGCTTTAGACCTAGATCAGGATGGGACTTGGTGCGCCGCCAGCGCCGTAGCCAACTGATCGACCAGCAGGGCTCGAAGCCGGTCCGGGGCCACCACGGTCAGCTCCGCACCCCAGGTGAAGAGATGCCAGGCCAACTCCCGCATCCCACTTGCCCGAAACGACACCCATACCGAGCCGTCCGTCGCCTCCTCGATCACCTGGCCGACCTGGAAGCGCCAGCGGCGGGCCGAATCCGCCGCGCGCGGGGCTATCCGCAGGACGACATCCTCAGTGTCGTCCTGGTAAATGCCAAAGCTCTTGTCCGCATAGGCCTGTAGCGAGAAGTCCGGCGGCCGGATGGCGGGGCGGCGCAGGACCTCCACGCCCTCGATCCGGTCCAGCCGCCAGTTGCGGGGCGCAGCGTCGATCCCCTCCGCCGCCACCAGATAGTTGCTTCGGGCGAACAGCAGGCCATAGGGCGTGACCTCCCGGGCGCGGCCGGGCGAGGAGCCTCCGGCGTAGCGGAAGCGCAATCCCACTCCGGCTTTCAACGCGTCGCGGATGACGCCCAGCACCGCCTCGTCTTCGAACGGCCGGGGCCCGGCCTGCACGGCGATCGCCTCGGCCTGCAGCAAGGCCTCGAGGTCGGGGGCGATTCGGCGTCTGACGGGCGCGCGGAGCGCCGCCAGCATCTTGGTCTCCAACGCTCGGAGCTGACCCGCCCGCACCTGCGCGCCGCCTGCGGCCAGTTCGCTCGCTGCCGACGCCAGCGCCGCGAGTTCGTCGGTGGTCGGAGCCTGCATGAAGCCATCGAGCCCGGCCGGGATGCGAAAGCGCTTGGTGGGCGGGTCGGCCACCGCCTCCATCTGAGGAAACAAGTCCTGGAGCCGGTCGCGCATGCGCTCGGCGGTGCGCCGGTCCACCTCCGCCGCGCGCGCCATCTCGTCCAGCGTCAGGCCTTCGGCGGAGGCGGCCAAAGTTCGCGCCAGGTCGAGCAGGACCCGGGCCTTGTCATGCCGCATCGTTCGCACGTCCGCGTTTGTCGCAGCGGCCATACAAAAGCAGAACACGGCCGCAGGCAAGCGGTCAGCCGAACTCAGAGGATCGCTGTCATGGCCAAGTTGAAGACGTACCGTCCCTTCACCGCCCGGCGACCAGCCTGTTCTCAGCGCCTGCGCCGCTCGCCCCGCCGTCGGAACGCGTGGTGGCCGCGGTGTTGCAGTTCGCCGACGTGCGCGAGGAGCACGATGACGGCTTGGCCACCCTGCGCTTCACCGCCGCCCGGCTGGAGCGCGAGGACATGGCGATGCTGCTGGGCGAGGAGCGCGACCGGGCTCGTGACGTCAGCATCGTCTGGGATGAGGCGCAATGCGAGATGGTGCGCGTCGTCGATGTGGCGCCGTTCCGTATCGACCGCGACGGCGTGGATCAGGCCAACC